>JBAXTR010000191.1:0-4578 GCA_037130095.1 Methanomicrobiales archaeon | reverse complement strand
GGCACGGTCTTTAAAAAATCAGCCATGACATACTGGAAATGCAGGAATTGCGGGAATGTCCTTGAAGATATATCTGCCCCAGAAAAATGCCCGGTCTGCGATCACCCGCAGGCATATTACGAAGTATGGTGTGAAAATTACTAACCCCCGGTCCAGGAACAGTGTATAATCATACCACATTTTTTTCATGAGCCCTGATAATCGGATCTAACATGCGAAAACATAAAAAAAATCGGTACCGTACCAATCAATTAATGACATAGCCCGGGCAATCCATTGCCATTACATGTATATTCCATCCAGTGTAACCTGCCAGGGGTATACAGGTACCTGATACAACAAAACCATCATTGGTTTACAGGTAACGGATTTGACATAATGTGACATCTGAACAAGGAGGATGCTATGGACGAACACGCTAAGAATATCGATACGAGCGCCCAAATTTTCAATACCACGCTGAAATTGCTGGCGGTACTCGTTATACTTATGGGGGTTGTAACACCGGTTATGGCCGGGGAACGGTTTGTTTCCGGGGGCCCGAACCTAACTGCAGCCATTCTCGGATCCAACGATTTCTCCCCGGGTGATGACGTAACCATCCCGGTAACAATACAGAACAGCGGCCTGCTCGATTATGTTTTTACGTACCCGAACCAGATGACGGCTGCTGATCTTCCGAACACTGCCAAGCTGATGACGGTCACGCTTGGGGCTGGTGATGCCCCGGTCACGATCAAATCAGACCCCCAGTTGCTCGGTGACCTGCAGGGAGGACGTAACCTGGTGACAAGTTTTAAGGTCAAAATTGCACCTGATGCGCCCCTTGACACCTATAACCTCCCGCTTACCATACGGTACACGTACCTGATGAGAGCAGACCAGTATGGTACTGATGTCCTCCAGTATTTTTACAAGGAACAGGATGAGACCCTTAACCTGCCTATACGGATCCGGCCCGAGGTCCTCCTTGACGTAATCTCGGTCGGATCAGGGGGCCTGAATGCAGGGACCACCGGTTACCTGAATATCAACCTTAAAAATATCGGCAATGAAGATGGCCGTGAATCTATCGTAAAGCTGGTCCAGAATGGCAACAGCCCTGTTGTCCCGATAGCGAGCAGTGTGTTTATCGGGGATTTTCCAAAAAATTCCACCGTGCCGCTGCAATACAAGGTATCAGTTTCACGGGATGCCGAAGCAATAACGTACCCGGTAAACATATCGGTCACGTATAAAAACCGCGAGGGGGACATCGTTACCACAGACACGGTCTCCTTTGGCGTACCAATCGGGGGGAAGATCGCCTTTAGCGTTGTCTCGCCGCCTGTACAAATGAGCCCCGGGGAGAGAAAGGTGATCCCGGTTACGTACAGGAATACCGGGACTGCCGGGGTGAATAGCGCACAGGCACGGATTTTCACGGTTGATCCCTTCACGAGCAGTGATGATACTTCGTACCTTGGGGATATCGCGCCCGGAATGGAGAAAACGGCATATTTTGATATTACCGCGGACCCCGGGGCCACGGTGAAGGACTACGGGCTCGATTCAGAGATCCTGTACCGGGATGCGCTGAATAATGACCAGGTATCGGACCGCGTCAAGGTGGCGGTGGACGTCACTTCCTCTTCCCTGGTCAGGCAGATCGTATCGAACCCTTACCTGCTTATCGTTATTGCCCTCGTTGCTATAGCGGCAGTGTATTTCGGGGTAATTCAGCGAAGAAAAAAATCGCGTTAAATCATGTTGCGATGCACCGGCCTGGAGCAGGGCATTGGGTATTTGTTCATCCGGTGTCCGGTAAAAATCCCCTTATTCAGAGAGTTGAGAATATCATGAGAAAGGAATTTTCCTGGCAGATCAGTCGTTTTAGTCACACAAGGAAAATACCTGTAATTTCCGGGGGATATCATGGTAACAGATGACAATATTATCAGGATAGAACATATTTCAAAAATCTTCAAGACCGGTAACGGGAGTGTCACTGCAGTCGATGATGTCACATTCAATGTTAAACGGGGTGAGATATTCGGCCTGCTTGGTCCCAATGGCGCTGGAAAAAGTACCCTGATACGCATCCTTACCACCCTGATGAAACCCAGCAGTGGCAGGGCTTTTCTTGATATCTACGAGGTGACAAAAGACGATGAAAAAGTCAGGGGCATTATCGGGGTATGCCCCCAGAACAGTACTCTCGATGTCGAGCTCACGGCCTATGACAACCTCGAATTTTATGGCAAACTGGTAAATGTGGATGATGATGTCCTTGACGGGAGGATATGGGAGCTGCTCCGTATGGCCGATCTGTCCGACCGTGCACATTCACGGGTCAGCACGTTATCTGGCGGAATGAGGAGAAAGCTCGAGATTGTCAGGGCATTCCTCCACAGGCCGCTGATACTGTTTCTGGATGAACCGACAATAGGCCTTGACCCCGAAGCACGTCGAGAGGTATGGCAGCAGATCTCAATGCTGAATACAGAACACATCACGATTATCCTCACTACCCACTACATGGACGAGGCTGAGAAACTATGCCAGCGGATTGCATTTGTTGACCATGGTCGCCTTGTCTCTCTTGATACCCCGCAAAACCTTAAAATGGGCATGCCTGCCGGCGAGCTGATTGAACTTGGGTATGATGTATTTGACGATTCAATCCTTCCCGTGATCCGCTCTCATAACCAGGTTATATCAGTAGAAAAGAAAGAGGGGACACTGCAGATATCAGCGAAAAACGGGAGCAATCTTCTTCCTGTCCTGATTGCCGAATTTGAAAAATTCGGGATCACCATTACCACTATTTCTATCAGGTCCCCTTCCCTTGAAGACGTTTTCCTCTATCTCACCGGAAAAAAGCTTGATGGCAATGTCCCTGCCAATCCCGTTCCCGCCCCAGGAGGCACCAGATAATGCTCAGGGGTGCAATTGCCATATTCAGGAGGGATTTCAAGAAATTCCTCAGCAACCCGTTCATGCTTGTCATGACACTTGCGATGCCGATCATGTACCTGCTGATTTTTGGCAATGCTATCGGTGGGACAATTACGGCAATCCCTGTTGGTGTCGTACAGGAACAGCCGTATGTCCATGATACTACCCTGTACCTCGCGGGTGTTGACAAGCTCGTACATTTTCATACCCAGCCTGACAAACCGGCACTCTTCCGTGTCCAGAGATTTACCAACGAAGACATTGCTAAAAATGCCCTGGCTGACGGGGAAATAATGGCATACATGGTATTTCCTTCTGATATTGAGCCAGGGCGGACGATCCGGCTCTACATGGACAGTTCTGAATATACGATCCCTGCATTGATCCAGTCGGGGATGACCAGTGCAGTTGCCTCCACAGGTGCAAAAAATCCCATCGAGGCCGTAAACGTCTATGGGGTTATTGATTATCTCCAGTTCTTCGGGGTCGGGGTGATCGTGATGGCAATTTTTATGACCACGATGTTCGGTGGTGGTCTTGCACTGATCCGGGACCGTGAGATGGGGATCATCGAGGGATATTTTGTCACCCCCGTGAAACGCTCCAGCATCATCCTTGGTACCATAGGGAGTGGGACTGTAAAGGCGTTTATTGCCGGGTTCATCATCTTTCTTGTCGATATTTTCATCGCCGGGGTAATTATCCGCGCACCTGAAGATTTCCTCCTTGTACTGCTCGTGCTCTTTATGACAAGTATCGGGGTCACGAGCCTCGTGGTATCACTGGCGTCCCGTTTTTCAAGCCAGCAGGAATACTCATCGGTGATCGCATTTTCTAACCTCCTGCTTTTCATGACGAGCGGTGCTTTTTACCCGGTTCTCGGGATGCCATCATGGCTGAGGTGGATAACGGTGATCAACCCTGAATACTATGCAATCCTGGCCCTCAGAAGCATCATCCTCCGGGGGCAGGGGATCAGTGTAATCTGGTTTGACCTCCTCGCGCTTGGAATCTTCTCAGTCGGTGCGATAACCCTTGGTATCATAACGTACCGCCGTACGCTTGAATGAGGAAAATCACTTTTTAAGGGACTATTTTTTTTTATTCGGCCAAAATAGTACAGCTTGATTGAAATTCTGTTCATGCATCTCTCCAGCCCGGAATGAAGGGGATCGCAGATGATCGATTAATATATAACTATAGGAAAAGATTGAAGTTCTGTACAGAGAGGATTACAATGAAAACGAGGAATCTGATCATTATCATGGTTGTCTTTGCGGTCGCCCTTGCAACGACAGCATCCATGGCAGCAGATGTTTCAACTCTGCCTATTGGTGGCGATGAAGGTTATTACGCTATCACATCAAGTCCCTCCGGGGCAATGGTATCAGTTGATGGAACAAACGTGGGGTCAACACCGACGACAGCAGCAGTGTATGCAACCGGAACGCCCGGGCATACGATAATGGTAACAATGGACGGGTACCAGCCCTGGTCCAAGTATTACCCGACTAATCCGCCTGCCGGAGGCACTATTCCTGTTAATGCCGTGTTATCCGCCATACCTGTGACCCTTCCGGTAACAGCCCCGCCAGGTGGAGAAAAAGGATATTACAGTATCCAGTCGAGCCCGACAGGGGC
>JBAXTR010000190.1:0-4667 GCA_037130095.1 Methanomicrobiales archaeon | reverse complement strand
ACCATGAATAATAAACCCAGGAATTTTTATAATAACCTGCTATTCAGGAAAGACCGGCTCCTTGCTTTTCTTTCTTTGATCATACCCATGACACTATCATATTCATCAGTTCCTGCTGTAACGAGCCTCCAGTTCCCCTTGTTCAGAATTGATTTCACAAATTATGGAATCTCAATAATTCTTATCGTGCAGGAACTGAACTTCGTTACCTCCCGGATGCTCCTCTGGGTTTTTGGAACAGGTATCCTGATTTCAGGAGTCATTCTTTCCGTTCTGGAAGATGAACAACCAGAGAGAAACTTCAGGAAAACAGGTATTGTAATGTTCACCGCGGGTATATTCTTTCTCCTTTCCATGCTTGTCTATAATAATGGATTTAATGTGATCCCCCTTGGTATTCCCATGCTGTTTCTGGCAGGCGGTTGGCTTTACATGATATCTGGAAATGTACCGGGTGAAAAAAAAATTCCCCCACAAGAGTCTGAAAGGAGATGATGTCTCTTTTCGAGATTTAATAACACCGTACTTCATATTAATTGATTTCAGGAAATGTATCAGGCTGTTTGTGATCCTGCATCCCATCATTGACCACCGGAGTTAATTTGCGTATTGTAATCCTCACATACCTGCCCTGAATGTTGTTATGTTTTCTCAATACGCCATTATTTTCTAATAATCACCGGAAATGGGCCACAACCGATCAGTTGAATTACAGGGGTAAGTAATCAGTTTCCTGGAGTGAATCCATGTTACCAATCCAGAAAAATCCGGTTATTTTATGAAATTTAATGTGCTTATGGTACCTATTCTTGTACCATGCAGGTAAATGCGGACCTTCATATCCATTCCCGCTTTTCAATGGCAACATCGCCAGGGATGGTCCCGGAGAACCTCATTCGTGCCTGTGGAACGAAAGGGATTTCGGTTCTTGGCAGTGGTGATGCACTCCATCCAGGATGGCAGTTTCTCTGGTCAGATTACCTTGATAACGATGCGGGGGTGCTTGTCATCCCTACCGCAGAAGTGGAAGACCAGGACAGGGTACATCACCTCATTATGATGCCGGATTTTGATGGATTTTCTGAACTCCGTTCGGTGTTAATTCCATTCAGCAGGGATATTCTAAATAGCGGAAGGCCACATGTACGGCTCCCTGGAGGCCGGATTGCAGAAATAGTCCACCAGGCAGGCGGGATGATCGGTCCTGCGCATGCGTTCACACCATGGACCTCGGTCTTTGCCTGTTTTGACCATATAGACGAATGTTATTCCGGGGAGACTGTTGACTTTCTTGAACTCGGCCTCTCTGCCGACAACTCCTACGGGGCGGCAATCCCTGACCTTTACCAGGTCCCCTTCATCACAAATTCTGACGCTCACAGCCCGGACCCTGCAAAATTCGGGCGTGAGTTCACCCGGCTTTCCCTGAACAGTTGTACCGTTAAGGGCGTACTCTCGGCAATTAAAGCCGGGGATATCGTGATGAATGTAGGGTTTTTCCCGGAAGAGGGAAAATACAACCGCACCGCCTGCACCCGGTGCTACGAACAGTATACCCCTGAACAGGCAGGAGAAGTCCGGTGGCGGTGCCCGAATGACAATGGTTTAATCAAGAAAGGGGTTCGTGACAGGGCACGCGAGCTTTCCAGCGGGGTACCCCTGGAACGGCCACCCTACCTCCATATGATACCACTTGGTGAGATCATCCAAAAAACCTGCAATGTCTCATCAACCAACACAAAAAAGTGCCTCATGATGTATGCAAAGCTCATTTCGGCATTTGAAAATGAGATTTCAGTCCTGACCTGTACACCGGTCCCTGATATCAGGGAGGTTGACGAGGCCGTTGCCGATGCAATTGATGCACTCCGTAATAACAGAATTTCCCTGCAGCCCGGTGGGGGTGGGCGTTTCGGGACATTCACCCTTGATCTTCCCGGAAATGCGAAGGTAAACAGGGATTAGTTACCCAACCGTCGTCCGGCAGACACCCCGGTTCGCTGCAGAGTCACAAAGGATTACCTTTCACCTGAGTAACTATTATTGGTGCTGCAGGTCAATCTGATCAGGATGTTAAAGGTTCACCGGGATATTTGTGGCTACTGCGGGTGCTGCGTATCAGTCTGCAAGGAAGGGGCGCTTGAACTGATTGATGCATACCTCGAAGTGGGACCGGGATGCACGGACTGCGGGGTCTGTACGAAGGCATGTCCGGTCGGGGCGCTGGAGGTCGAACGCGAATGAAGAAGCATTACGACCTCCTCATGATTGGGGGGGGGCCAGCGGGTGCAATTGCCGCGAGGACTGCAGCAAAAGCAGGACTCTCTGCGTGTATTGTTGAGAAACGACCTGCAATTGGTGCTCCGGTACGATGTGCAGAGGGGATCGGAATGGAAAGCCTGCACGAGTTTGTTGAACCCAAACCCTGTTTCATCTCCGCCGAAATGCAGCGTGCCGCTGTTGTTGCCCCTGACGGCACTACCATGATGCTCGATTCAGAGAGTGCAGGTGGAAAGGTTGGGTACGTCCTGGACAGGAAAGTGTTTGACCGTGAGCTCGTCTGGCAGGCAGCCGAAGCAGGGGCTGACGTGGCTGTCAAGACACGGGCAAGTGCCCCGATCATGAACGACGGGAAGGTCTGCGGAGCGACCCTGGAGTTCGGCGGGACAAAGACCGATGTAATGGCTGACGTTGTAATTGCCGCCGATGGTGTGGAGTCGAAATTCTCTAAATGGTGCGGGATCGACACGACGGTGCCGCTCCGGGAGATCATGTCTTCTGCGCAATACATCGTCACGGATATTGATATCGACCCTCACTGCACGGTATTCTGTCTTGGAAATAACGTGGCCCCCCAGGGATATCTCTGGGTATTCCCAAAAGGTGAGCGTACGGCAAATGTCGGTATCGGTATCAGTGGGATAAAAAGCGGGAGCGGACACCGGGCAAAGGACTATCTTGACAACTACATGGCCTCAAAATTCCCCGATGGAAAGACCATCGAGTGGATTGTCGGAGGAGTGTCAGTCTGCCGGCCCCTTGCATGTACCGTTGGAGACGGGCTCCTCATCGCGGGCGATGCAGCCCGTGTTGTAGACCCCCTCACGGGAGGTGGGATCTATAATGCAATGTATACTGGTGACCTTGCCGCAAAAGTTGCAATTAATGCAATTGAGAAGGGTGATACCAGCAAGGAAGCCCTCATGCCTTATGATACGCAGTGGCGGGAATCAAAGATGGGGAAGACCATTGAAAGGAATTACCATATCAAGGAATACATGATCAACCTCACGGACGCAAAACTAAACGCGATCATCCAGACTGCCACATCTATAAATTTAAAAGAGTTTTCTACACTCCAACTCG
Source organism: Methanomicrobiales archaeon (assembly GCA_037130095.1). Lineage (GTDB taxonomy): Archaea > Halobacteriota > Methanomicrobia > Methanomicrobiales > Methanospirillaceae > CAIKOD01. The sequence goes on along the minus strand of JBAXTR010000190.1, from coordinate 1,301 downwards.
TAAAAGAGCTTCTCAAGAGGGACCCTAAACTCATTTTCGAACTGGCAATATTAAAGGATCTTATTAAATAACTTTTTTTCTGCGTTCCTGCGTAATTCGACGACACAGGAAAGATTACTCCATATAATCCGGTTTTCAAGTCGTTATTGGTTTTACCATCCCTATCCTGACCTGCATTAATCCAAATCAGTGCCATTCCATAAATCTCTGTCACCGAAACCACCTAAAATAAATAACATCATATCAGTAATCATGGATTTGATGAAGAAATGGGGCATTCTCCTTAAGTCATTGGTCATCGTCCTCGTCCTTTTCGGTGTGAGGACTTTGATTTTTGTTACCGGGTATGATACCGTACCGATTAACCCGGTTGTTGGAGCTTTTATCACGGGTGCAATATTCACCATAGCGGTAATTTTCACCGGTACATTCACGGATTTCAAAGAAAGCGAGAAAATTGCCGGAGAAATGGCAGGAGCGCTCAAGGCGCTCTATAATGATTCGTTCGTTATACCCCTCCAGGACGAGACACCCCTGGTCACAATGAGGAGTCATATCAGGGGACTCCTGAATACTATCAATGCTTCCTTCATGGAAAATACCTTCAACCCGCGTGTGATCAACCATGCAATGGACATCGTGACCGATGATATCCGGGTCCTTGGCAAACTGAACGTGGCGCCCCCGACTATTGTAAAACTAAGGGCTGAACTGGGTGCTCTCGACAGATTAGTCAACCGTGTTGATGTGATTACCCGGACAGAGTTCATCCCTGCTGCCTATGCCGTGGCCGAGATAGCGACGGCCGCAGTTATCCTCGTGATGCTCTTTATTGAAAATGACCATTATCTCGAGGGTTCCGTCGTATTTGTCTTTCTCAGCCTGATGTTGATCGCGCTCGTCCTGCTGATCAAAGACATGGACAACCCTTTCGAATTCCAGCAGGGGACAAGTGCTGATGTGGACATCGATACGCTACTCGAACTTGGCTCATACTTTGAGGAAAGAGAAGCGAAGCTTGAGAAAAGTTAATATTCTCCTTTTTCGGCTTTTTTGAAATCCTAAGTTTTGAAAGAAAGAGGTACTATGGCAGCTCATACTGGAGGGGGTTTCACCCCCTCCCTGTCCCACCCCCATTAAGATATTCTTTGGTCAGGGTTTGCTGAAAATCGTTTGAATTATTAGATATGCCAGTCCGGTCCCTATCCCAACCGGGGCGCCACAGCGGCGGGGCGAAGCCCCTGGAGCGTGGAAAAACTTTAGAATTTCAGGATTCAGGGGGCGTATTATAGTATTTTTAA
>JBAXTR010000019.1:0-16109 GCA_037130095.1 Methanomicrobiales archaeon | reverse complement strand
CATATTAGCACTGTGCAGCAATATATAGGAAGGACGTCCTGATGGAAGAATTACTAAGTAACATTGCAATCCGTGCATACCTGCTGCGTATTATTGGTGAGGAAGGACTCGACCTGTTATCAAAATATCCCGATAATAACGAATACAGTGATGAGGACCTCGCAGCAAAGACGGGCATCAATTTAAACTCGGTACGCCACACCCTCTATACGCTCTATGAGAAGAGGCTTGCAGAGTACCGCCGGATTAAGAATAACGAAACCGGATGGCTCACCTACCTCTGGCAGCTCAGGATGGATACTATTTATGATGCGATCCGTGAGGACCTCGAACGTGTGCTCGACAAGCTGGAGGCACGCGCGCGGTTTGAGGAAGAGAACGACTTCTATATCTGCAAGTCCTGCGGGATCATCTGCACATTCAACCAGGCGATAGATGTCAATTTTATCTGTCCTGACTGTGACCAGCAGATGGCTCATTTCGATAACGAAATGCTTCTGCGTGCCCTTAAAAAGCGTATCAATACCATGAAGCAGACGCTTGGGCATGCCTGATAACACTGTTTTTTTCGAGGAACTACTTGCCCGGAAAGGGTGCAGTCCAAAAGTAGTTGCACATTGCCGGACGGTTAACGCCATTGCAATGGAATATGTTAACGATGGCTCCCTGGCGGACCCGTCTCTGGTTCTCGCGGGATCTATGCTTCATGACATCGGTCGTTCGTCGACACATGCTATTGGCCATGCCCAGGCAGGTGCAGCGATCTGCCGGGAACTTGGCCAGCCTGAAGCAGTTGCCCGAATTGTTGAATGCCATACGGGTGCAGGGCTGACGGCAGATGAGTGTACCTTGCTTAACCTTCTTCCTATAGACTGCGTTCCGGTTACCCTTGAGGAGAAGATTGTTACCAATGCGGATAACCTTGCAGGCGGGAAACGCAGGATCTCTATCGAACATGACCTGATGGATGCGTTTGCACTGCCAAGGAAGGCAAGGAAACGGATGTACCGCCTGTGGCTCGAGATGGAACTGATGAGGGCCTGAAAAATCCGATAAGATATTCATTGGCAGGGTTCAATTGGGGAATTCAAGAAAATTTCAGAGATTTCAAAGATAATTCCCTATCCCAACCAGGGTCACCACAGCGGCGGGGCGGAGCACCGGGAGCGTGACTAAATATTGGAATACTCTAATCTACAAGAAAGATTTGAGAGGTTGTTATAGAGCCTGTTTTTTTTAAATTTTTCTGCTTTTCCTTGCAGTCAGGATAAGATCCCTAATCTCAGGAGGCAATTCTTCATCCTGCCATGTTCTTTCTTCGTCTATCGGTTTACCCGCATTTTTCACAGCTTTTAAAGCATACCACGCTGCTCCCATTGAATGGTCAGCCATATGAGCTGTTGCCACAGCCTGTCCAACGGAGCGAGCCACCGCTATTGAAGTCGCACCAGAAGATTCTCTTGCGACAGCATGGGCGGCTACTGAAGCTGTCATTGCATCACCTGTTGCAGCATTTCCATTTGCCCATTCTTTAGCAATTAATAAAGCATTTATTAGTCGTTCATCTGGTATTTCACCGAAGAGGTGCAAAACGTGCTCTGCACAATCGCAGGCCCATGTTATTAACTGGTAGTGTTGCTCCTTTTTCAGAGGTCCACCCCGGTGTTCTGCAATAAATCTTTTATCCCGCATTATTGCCGTGCTCCGCAATGTTTCATAATGTTACGTCATTTCCAAAATTGACCGCGAATTTTCAAATGCGTGTTATCCCTCGTCTGTTTTAAGACGATCCTATTTCATATATCCTGTCTATGATCTTGGAATCCAACCGTAATGAATTGTAAATCTGTATGAAAACTTCTGGCTCAACAGATTGTCTCACCTCATGAAACCCGTGAGTTTTCCTGTTTTGTTCGAAATAGGTACCGAGTCCTGTCCCCCAATGTGATTCCGACACGGTAACCTCGGAATGATTATTATTTAGTGTCCAAATCTCAAGCCCATGTCAAATGTACCTGCGGATTAATGGGAATAAATAAATCAGAGTAACCATACGGAATAGTATGGGATATACAAAAGTACTGTACTTCCTGGTCCTGTGTGTTATCATCCTGACCGTGATAGTGCTGTACCTTTTTTTCCCCCTTCTCGGGATGTCTGCACCCCAGAAAGATACCCGGCCTCTCCCGAGTATAACGGTTATCGATCATAGTGGGGAAGTCAATAAAAGCAGTGGTACCTATATTGTGACCGGTACAGCCCAGAATACCGGTAAAACCACTGTTGTGAAAGTATATCTTGTAGTCACCACGTACGACGCGAACGGATCGGTTATCGGGGATACCTATGGTGCCCTGATGAATATGAACCCGGGTGACAAGAAAGCCTTCAGGATTGAGGCCTGGCCTTTTTACAATGGAATAATCGTGGCCAAGTATTCGATTGTACCGGACTACAACCCTGTCCCCTCTCTCCGGCAATAATTACTCTGGAACCAGTATGCTCCGTTTGCCGTCATATCCCCGCCCTGTTTAATCCACCCCTTTGATCACCATCAGGGTAATATCATCAAACTGGGGCTGGCCAACTGCGAATGCACTGACCTCCTCAAGTATTTTCTCCATGATACCGATTGCAGCAAGGCCGGTATGTTTCACGATGACCGATCGTAACCGTTCTTCTCCAAACATCTCCTCTTCCGCGTTGATCGATTCGGTTATCCCATCTGTGTAGAGGACCACGATATCCCCGTTCCCGATCTCTACCGTTTGTGATGAGTAAACCTGGTGTTCTATTCCGCCGAGGAAAATACCTGTTGGCATCAGCTCTTCAAATGTTTTTGACCTGCAGCGGTACATCAACGGTGGGTTATGACCCGCATTTACATAGGTAAGTGTCCTGTCCTTTTCTGAAAGTGACCCGTAAAACAACGTGACAAACATCCCTGCCTTTGAGTCCTGCGTGATAATGTCGTTTGAAAAACTGATTGCCGTTGCCGGGTCCCGGTGCCAGAGTGCACTGACCCTGACAACGATCCTAGAGAGGGCCATGAAAAGAGCTGCGGGGACCCCTTTACCTGAAACATCGGCAATTAATATGCCAAACTTTCCCATGTCCATCGGGATAACCTCGAAGGGAATCACATCGAAAAAGTCCCCTCCTACTTCTTTTGCCATGACGCTCCTGGCTGCGATATCAAACCCCCGGATCTCAGGTAACGCCTCTGGCAGGAAACTCTGCTGGATCTCTGCAGCAATCTGTAATTCGGCACTTGACCGTGCCAGTTTCTGCTCAATCTGAATCCGCTCGGTGATATCCCTTATTGTCTCAATTGCACCGGTAATATTACCCTCCGGGTCATACAAAGGGCTGGCCTTGGCCCAGAAATATGCCCCTCCCGGTTTGAAACCCGGGATGAAAATATCCACGACAAGGGTGTCGCGGATCCGCTGCACGCTGTGGTACCTCTGTTCGATCTCTTCCCCGGGCATGAAAATCAGGTTCGCGAGCATTGGTTTTCTCTCTCCATAAATCGGGATGGCATACTCGTAATCTCCTTTCCCGATCATCTCTTCGGCAGTTGTCCCGGTAAGTTCCTCGAGTGCCCTGTTCCATGCGATGACTACCCCGCCCCTGTCAATCACAAATGTCGGGTCAGGCAGGAAACTGATGATCTCGGCGAGCCTCTGTCGTGCACGGTCCATCTCCTGTTCGGCCTTTTTCCGATCGGTGATATCCCTGATCGTCTCGATGGCACAGGTAATTTTGCCTTCCCTGTTGTAGATTGCGCTTGCTTTCGCCCAGAACCAGGTCCCCCCCTCACCGAATGAAGGGATGAAGATATCAACGACGAGTGTGTCACCGGTTTTAATGATAGAATGATAGCGCTTTTCTATTTCATGATCAGGCATAAACACGAGATCAGCAAGCATTGGTTTCCGTTCCCCGTAAAATGGAATGGCATATTCATGGTCCCCTTTCCCGATTATGTCGGTAGCGGGGACTCCGGTCACCTGCTCCATCGCCCTGTTCCAGGCGATTACCGCCCCTTTATCGTCTATTACAAATGTCGCATCAGGAAGGAAATTGATTATCTGGGCGAGCCTGGCCCGGGTCAGTTCAGTTTCCTGTTCTGCCATTTTCCTGTCCGTGATATCCCGGATGGTTTCTATTGCACCGGTTATCGCTCCTGAACGGTCACGGAGCGGGCGGGCTTTTGCCCAGAACCACGCACCGCCAGGACGGAAGCCCGGGATGAAAATATCGACGATTAATGTGTCCCCCGATTTCTGGACCGTATTGTACCTTGCAGCCAGCTCCTCATCCCCCATCATGACAAGGTTTGCAAGCATCGGTTTCCTTTCATGATAAAAGGGGATTGCATATTCGTAATCCCCTTTTCCAAGCATGCGGGATGCCGGGACTCCGGTAATTTCCTCCATCGCCCTGTTCCATGCGATGATAGTACCTGAAGAATCGATAACAAACATCGCATCCGGCAGGAAGTCGATGATCTCCTTATAATAGTCCTCGTTCAGCCCGGGCATGGAACACACTTCACAAAGAATAGGTTACATCCCATCTATGTAGTTCCTTCGCTGGAACGAATAATCCCTGTCTGTTTGCTTTGCAGGTAAAAATGATTTAAATTAGATATATTGAAAATCTGGTAGATATTTGCAACACTATCACTACCATGTCTCAATATTTCCTACCGGTAACCTTATCCGCTCATATATCGTGAGGTGAGTATTATGCTTGACGTATTTGTAAAAACTGTTCAGGGATTCCTGATGTGCCCTGTTGAGGCATTTAAACAGGCAGGAACAAAAACTCTCGGGGCTGCATACCAGTATTATGCGATGCTCCTGATTATCTTCACAATTCTTTACGGCATAGTCACCCTTGTCGTGGGAACAATCATGTTCAATGGCTATGTACAGGAGCTTTCGCTGATACCTCTCATCGGGAAGGCATTTTCAGCTTTAGTAGCAAAATTCGGCACCTTTGTAATGGCTTCTGAATTATTCTATGTGTACATGGTTTTTCTTGTCCTGCTGTTCGGTGTTTTCCTTGTGGGATTCTTCCTCCACGCATTTATTATGCTGATGGACGGGAAGAAAGGGGTAAGAGAAACTATCAAAACAACCATGTACGCAGCAACTACGGGGCTCCTGCTCGGCTGGATACCCTTTATATGCATTATCGGGTGGGTATGGTCGTTTGTGCTCCTTATCCTTGGATTCAGGGACAATAACGGGTTATCTTTCGAAAAGGCTGTCATAACAGCAGTCATTCCGGTTATACTGGGGCTTATAATGCTCATACTGGGTATGGCCATGGTCTCAACATTCCTATCTGCTATCGTCTCGTTGCTTCCGGCGCCGTTACGGGGATAATTCAATAGCAACTCCTTTTTTTGAAAAAAGCCGGTCTTTTACTGAACTTTCCTTCCCGGTCCGGTTTCATCCGATCCATAACCAATAGATCCCGATAATAAGGAATGCGGAACAATATATACAGGACAACGTACCGTGCCTTGCCGAGGGCACAGAGAACTTTTATAAATTTTTCAGAATTCAAAAGTGAACAGGTGTTATTATGGAGATAGTCCGGGGGGTTCATCAGGTTGACGGGATCATTGGGAACAGCTATATTATCAACGGGAAAAAGATGGTGGTCATTGACACCGGGCTCCCCGGCAACAGCAGGAAAATCATCAATTATATCCGTGTTGCACTCAAGCGCTCTCCAAATGATGTAACGACGATAATTCTCACACATTACCATGCAGACCATTCAGGTAATGTTTATGAATTGAAAAATCTCACCGGTGCGATAGTTGCTATTCATACCGATGATGCAGATTTCATATCAGGAAAAAAGGAGATACCTGCCGGGCGTATGCCGATCCAGCATGTGACTCCGGACACATTATTGCAGGATGGCGATAAAATCGCCGGACTTACCTGCGTACATTGCCCTGGTCACACTGCAGGTAGCATTGCCCTGTATGACCCGAACCGCAGGATCTTATTCAGCGGTGACACGCTTGGTTATGACGAGGGTAAAGTCCATGGCCCGAAAGAGGAATTTACGGATGACATGGAGCAGGTGAAAAGTTCGATCAGTATACTATCCGGTTTCGATTATGACCTGATGCTTCCCGGGCATGGTAGCCCCCTGAAGCCCGATGCTGCGATCCGGGTTAGCGAGTTCTCCCGCACGTTACCCTGACAATAAATAATGACTTTTTTTGAAAATTAACTAGATAATCACTTTTTTAACCTGGGGCAGGGCCCTGATCTCCTCGATGACACCATACGGGAGTAACTGGTCTACGATGATCACCAATTTCGGCTCTTCTGAAAATTGAGGGTCTGTAACAAATATCTGGCGGATCGAGAGGTTATGGCCGCTAAGTACCCTGACTGCAGCCCCGACAATTCCACGCTCTGACGCATTTTTTGGTAGGACTGTGATTACAGTAAGCCCGAGTGATTCAGCGACATTTGAAAGGTCTGGTGTCGCTCTCATCCGGATAAATATCTCCCGGAGCGAGGGGATAGTCAGTATCCGCTGTGCAGTGGCATCGACGACACGCCTATCAGAACCGATTGCTTTTGCGACCTGCGTGGCGGGGACCTCGATCCCGTTACACGTCACCCTGCCATCTTTGTTGATACCAAAACCGTTCTCGAGCAGAAAACGCACCACTTTACTCTGTGAAGGGGAATCGGCAAACTCGTGAATGATATCAGACCACATGGAATGAGATCTGCTGTTGGTGGATATAAAAATACATCGATGCAGTTTTATTTTCATTTTCCCGGTAATTTTCTATTATTACCTTTAAGGATCCTTCCGGATAGAAGGAGTGGGTGATGCAGGATGGATACATTATTTTAGGTAGACATCCTCATTGTTATGGCGCGAGAGCGAGGGTAGCCAAGCTAGGTCAAAGGCGCTAGGTTGAGGGCCTAGTCTCGAAGGGGTTCTTGGGTTCAAATCCCATCCCTCGCATCACAATTTTAACACAATTTCATTATACTAGACCGACGACCGCATGGTGAAGGATATCGAGTGTTTTTCTTAATGCCCGCCCAGCATCGCGCAGGTGATGATAGATCTCCCTCTTTTTCGGTGAATATCAACGCAAGTAAAATCGTGATGACCACAATTTCAAACAAGGTCCCCGAAAACCTTCTTATTACTGGGGTGCAGCCAGCCAGGCCAATGGCCGGGCTGGATCATTGGCCGGCACTCACAGGACTCCATAAGTGCCCAGTGTATATTAGCCCTTACTGGAACTTGTCCATCCTCTCAACCCTGTGTTCTGCAGGTATATGGTAAAACCTCTCCTATCCCTGCTAACCATGCACCATCTGCAATTAACCCGGTACTGTGTGGATCCCCTGTTAAATCTTTGTTTTAAAAGATAACGAATCTTCGATGTAAGTTAAATAATTGGACCTGATAAAACCCGTTAGATTAAAACCAATACGACACAAACCATTGTAAGACATGGATCTGCGGACGAAAACTCTCATCATTTTCGGTGTCGGTCTGATCCTGATCCTTGCCGGCTTTACTGCGTATTCTTCGTACATCCTGCAAAAAAGTTATGCGGATATTGAACACCAGGAGATACAACAGGATATTCAACGGGTCAGTCTTGCAATTGGCAATGAATTTTCCGTTCTTGATTCCTCGCTGCTGGACTGGTCTTCATGGGATGATACCTATTATTTTTCACAAGGAAGTAATTCCGGCTATATTGAAGAAAACCTTCAAAAAGAAACGTTCCAGACACTCAACATCAATTTTCTCCTTATTTTCAACCGGTCGGGCGACCTGATTTATGCGAATAGTTATAACAGCGATACCGGTACGTTGGACCCGGTCCTATCCTCGCTGCTTGATAAACTAAAAGAGGAGTATAACCATTTTATTTTTGAAACTCCTGGCAGAAATTCATCGGTACGGGGTATTATTTTTGTTGATAAAGAACCGAAGATAGTTGCCGTCCGTCCCATACTGAAAAACAATGGCAATGGTCCGGGTGAAGGAATCATGGTCATGGGTAGTAATTTTGATGCAAACCGGCTGGACCAGTTGTCAACATTCGCCGGTGTCCGAGTGGCCATTATTGATCCTGTCACGCTGTCAGGATACCCGTCGCTTTCTCCCATCGGGGACTCACCAAATAAAGAAAGTCTGATGGTAATCAATCCGATCAGTATGGATTCAGTTGCCGGTTACATGCTGTTAAAGGGATCCGGCGATTCCACAGACAATTATATTCTCGGAATTACCGAACCAAGGATTATTTACCAGAGCGGGATTTCAACACTCTATTCTTTCCTGTTTATCGTTCTCGTGGCGGTCCTTATTTTTGGAATCCTGGGACTGATTTTAATTGATCAGCTAATCCTTTCCAGGGTCAGTTCAATCACCACCGATGTCCGGAAGATTGGGTCCGGTAAAGAAAACATCCGGATCACCGAAGTCCCCGGCAATGACGAATTAACCCAATTGTCAAAGGCTATCAACCAGATGCTCGATAAGATCTACCTTGTCCAGTTACGTTACCAGAGCATCGTTGAGGACCAGACTGAATTAATCTGCAGGTTTGCCCCGGATGGTCGTATCACCTTTATGAATCCCGCGTTTAAACAATTTATATCCGGCTTCAGTGGAGATTTTACTCAGGTTTCATTTTATACTCTCAATGGTACGCTCTCCAGGGAACGCATGGAAAATATTTTTAAGATGCTTACCCCTCAATCACCAATTGTATCAGGTGAACAGGATTTAACAATAGAAGAGGAGGATTTTTCATTCTCCTGGACTATAAGGGCAATTTTCAATTCAGATAAAGTATTGCAGGAATACCAGTTCGTGGGAAGCGATATTACCACCCGTAAACTGGCGGAGACTGCATTGCAGCAGGTTACCAGGAAGCTCACGTTATTAAACCAGGTCACGTTCAATGATATCCAGAATGCCATATTTACGCTCAATGGGTATCTTTCGCTCGAACAAACGTCTCCTGATATTAAAACGCCCAATAAATACCATGATATGGAAATGGATTCAGTCAGGAAGATCGAATATTCGCTGAACTTTGCCAAAAATTACCAGGACCTGGGTGTGAGACCTCCGGAATGGCAGAATGTGCAACAGTCATTTATTATGGGGATTTCTCACATGGATTTTTCATCAATTGAACGGGCTATTCGCCTCGATAACCTCGAGATCTATGCGGATTCACTCCTTGAAAGGGTTTTTTTCACGCTTGCCGGGAACGTTCTCCGTCACGCGAAAACCGCAACCCGGGTAACAATCGGGTACCAGGTTACCGCCGATGGATTACTGCTGCTCTTCGAGGACAATGGTGCAGGCATACCTGACACCAATAAGGAAAAAATATTTGAACGCGGGTATGGAACCCAGCAGGGGTTGGAATTATTCCTGGTACGGGAAATCCTGGGTATAACCGGCATCACCATACGGGAAACCGGAACGTTCGGGAATGGTGCACGATTTGAGATAGATATCCCAAAAAGAGGGTACCGGTTCCCTGATCAGAAATAAAAAATTTCGGGCGGTTCCCGATATAGTCTGCGCATGTAATCAGCACTGTACTCTGGTTCCTGCATCCCATCCAGCTTTCAGGAATTCTGTGTAAGGGCTGTTCCAGCTAATACCACCTGCAATCACTATATATTTACTCCCTGTTAACATCCTAGATAAAAAATGAGAATCCCCTCAAACTCTGAAATGGTGTAGAAAATGGTTGGTATTGCTGTGTCTGAACGGATAACATTCCTGGAAAGCAATCTCTGTAAACGAATGGTGAAATCAATTTCCCCAAAATTGCAACCCTTTTCCAAGAACTCCCGCCCTATCAATGGGTCCTGGTTTACAGGAGGGGAGAAACATTTTGAAATATCATTCCCGGTTAGATCAACCTGCATGGAAAAAGAACAATTACTACGAGACAGGGTCCGATGAAGAACTCTAATCTGCTCCCCGGTATCACGTTCACCGACCAGACACCGATAATCGCAATTATTTCAACAACAGCGATTGTAATCGCTATCAGTATTTTTTCACTTCTGCAGGGATGGCTCACCATTTTTCAGAACTTTTTTTACTTTCCGATTATCATTTCCTGCGTTTTTTACCTGAAGCGGGGTTTTGTATTTTCAGTTTTCCTTGCCTTCCTTTACTTAGGTATGATCCTTTCCGTTTCCAGGGACCCGGTAGTCCTTGAAGGTGCACTTATCCGCGTTATCATTTTCATCCTTGTTGCGGGCGTTATTACCTACCTTTCAATGATTCGGATCCATGCTGAGGAGGCCCTTCTTGATTCAGAACGCAAACTTACCCAGATTATTGATTTCCTTCCTGATCCAACGTTTGCGATTAATACCTCCGGGGTGGTCGTCGCCTGGAACCGGGCAATGGAAGAGATAACCGGCGTAAAGGCCATGGAAATTGTCGGCAAGGGGGACTATGAGCATTCATTACCACTATACGGGAAGAGAAAGCCGATGCTTGCAGACCTGGCGCTCGTCACGGGCGGGCAGGGCCCCAATGATAACCCGCTTATCCGTAGGGAAGGAGATATGCTGGTTGCCGACGCTATCGGAGCTCACCCGATGGGTCGTGATGTAATTCTCTGGGCTAAAGCCAGCCCGGTCTACGATATGAACGGGAATGTGTCCGGTGTCATCGAATCCATCCGTGATGTTACGGCATTGAAAAAAGCAGAGGAGGCGCTGGCGGAGAGTGAAACCCAGTACCGCTCCGTTATTGAAAATGCATCTGAAGGGATAGTGGCGGCCCAGGATGGGGTATTAAAGTATGCGAATCCCAAAGCACTGGAAATGATCCAGTCTACCCTGGAAAAGATCACGGACAAACCATTTGTCACTTTTATTCACCCTGACGATCGCTCACTTGTTGCTGACCGGTACATGCGGCGGCTCCGGGGAGAAAATGTACCCTCTAAATACGACTTCAGGATTCTTGGAGAAAAAGGCCTGCTGACCTGGGTACAGATATCAGCCGTTGTCACGTTATGGGAAGGTAAGCCCGCAACCCTCAATTTCCTTACCGACATATCCGACCGAAAGCAGGCTGAGGATGCCCTCCGGCGTGCCAATCGTCAGCTTAACCTGCTTGGTAGTATTACCCGCCATGATATCCTTAACAAGGTCATGGTAATCCTCGGTCACCTGGCTATTGCCCGGAAAAAGTCATCAGATTCTACGATGGGAACTTCAATTGAAAAACTTGAAGCCGCAGTAAGGGCAATCGGGTCCCAGATTGAATTCACACGGGTTTACGGGGACCTAGGGACCCATGAACCGCAGTGGCAGGACCTTGATAAAATTCTACCCCGCTTACAGCTCCCCGATACTATCACCACGGATGTTGATGTAAAGGGTGTTACGGTCTACGCAGACCCTATGTTTGAGAAAGTCTTCTTCAATCTTCTTGATAATTCGATCCGTCATGGTCAGCGGGTTACCCACATTCATGTATCGTGGGACCGGAAGGGAGAAGAAATCCTGGTGATCTGGGAGGATGACGGAGTGGGTGTTCCCGATGAGGACAAGGAAAGAATTTTTGACAGGGGGTTTGGGAAAAACACCGGGCTTGGACTGTACCTGGTCCGGGAGATACTTTCCCTGACGGGTATTACCATACAAGAGAACGGGGCCGCCGGGAACGGGGTCAGGTTTGAAATCACCCTGCCGAATGGGGCCTACCGGGTTCAGAATGGGGACTAAAGACCTGCAGACGTATTATTTCCCCTGCTGACCGCCTGGAAATTCTGTTTATTTAGTGAGGTTGAAATACCCCGCGACCATAATTATACTGATAGAATTTTTCGATTTAATGGTGACTTTTTCTCATGGCAGATATTCTTTGTCCGAACTGTAAATCAAAGGATACCGAGTTTGATGATCTTGTTACCACTGAAACCGGGCAGATGATAGCGAAATGCCATTGTAATGCCTGCAGCCATAAATGGGATTCACCTTTCGGACTTTAATCCGGTCCAATATTAATCCGGGACCCCGGTTCAGCATTAGTTCTTTTCAACATGGTTCTCGATGGATGGAGACCGCCCGGGGGTATTTTTCCAGGTTCGGTTGTATTGCCCGGACCCTGCTGCATCTACAGCCGCATATGCAAATGACGGGGAGAATTCCCATGAAAAATATACGAAAAACATACGCGTCCTTTTAGTGTAATTAACCTAAGGACGTTTGGTGAAACGAATATTACAGAATTGTAATAACACGTGGTTGTCGATGGTCAGTTCTATTCAGGTACCGGTACGGAAATGAAATGCGTGGCCGATTAAATAAAATGGATTGCCCTTAAAAAACCACCAATGACAAAATAAACCACTGCCATTAACGCATAGCGCCCCAGTTTCCAGTCAATATATGAGAAATTTCCGCTACCAAATGCCTGCCAGAGAAGGACCCCCTGGAATATCAGCCATGCAATCAGCCAGGCAAGGAAGAGATAGGCAATAGCAATTCCAAGTGCCCACCAGAAGACGAGTGGTTCAATTTGCCGTCCGAAGATATTCATACACAGCTCCGTCTGAAATACCGTGGTGTCAATTTGTAATCCCGTGATCGGCCGATATCAGAATATATCATTATAATTCACTCCAGGTACCGGGCGAGATGCTCCTGGTATAATGTTCTCACATTATCTTCCGTATGTGTCATCTGGGGGAACCCGGTATACCCCTCCGCTCGCTCTACATCTCTTGAAAGACGCAATCCTGACTGTCCTTTTGACATGAACCAGCCCATCCCCCGGTAATACGAAGAGAGGTATTCCTGTTCCCACTGCCCGGGAGTCGGGATAAAAAGTCCTTTATTAAGACCGATCTCGGCAAGGTCCATCATGGTGGTATAACCGGACCTGCAGATGATGAATTTCGATCCGGACATCAGTTCCGCTTTCTCCTGGTATGAAAGGTACGAATACACCGTGGTTTCATCATCAGGTTTTATCACACGGTTATCAGAAGGTTTTCCGAGCAGCACCACTTTTCTTCCCGGCAGTTCCCTGACCTGTGGCAGCACAATTTTTTCTAGTGCCGTTCGCTGGGGCTCCATGCCTGAAATAAGGAAAAGATAATCGACCTCTTTTTGGGAACTGACCTTCGGGATGCTTGCAAGAATCCCTGAGTAATATGATAGTTTTTTAATCCCGGTGCCGGTAGTCCGGGATAATTTTCCTGCCAGGGAAGATGGACCGGGTGGATTATCCGGGATAATGACGGAATTAAATTTTTTAAAGCCCCTGCCGTTTACATAGAGGGCAATAAGCTCGATTGGCCAGACGATAAAAGGAAAACTCTGATGGACCTGGTGGGATATCTGGACAGAAGTGATAGAATCCGAGTATACCCCCGGTCGTGAATCACTGATTATCAGGTCATAATCGTTTTCTCTGAGTATTTTATACAGATTTTTCCGCTCTTCGGAAAGTGCTTTTACCAGTGCCGGAACATGGGCGGTAAACCGGGGAAAAAAGAATCTTCCCCTGTTGTCAGCCAGCGGGTAGTCCGGAAAATCAATGCAGTTACAGGAAGGAAACTCTCTTTGTAAGAGTTTAAGGGCATTTCCCCCTGCAGCTATGGTGACCTCATGGTGGTTCCGTAACAGCTCTCGTATGACTGGGACATCGCGTGATGCATGGCCAAGGCCCCAGTTGAGCGGTGAAACCAATACATGTCCCAATCAGATCGAACTCCCTGCCACGATTCTTAATGTGTTCCCGTTTTTCATCGCAGCCACTCTGGACTTCTGAATACACTTCTATATCTTCCGCTTGCAATTAAGGTTCCTTATTCATATCGGCCACTATTTGCAGCCACGTATCGGGAAAGATCCGGATAACCAGGAGGAGGAAAAAAATACCTGGTGCAGGATTTCTGATGTCACATAATATTTTTCCCATAAATAAGCAAACGATTTTTAAGGATAAGCTGGCAGTATTTATGAGCTTTTAATGAATAGAAAAGGATCAATATATAACGCAAGGAATGCCGAGATTTTTATCGTCATTATTTTCGAATTAATATTTATCGCGCTTTATATCCAGTCGCTCCTGATAGGTGATTTCACCCGCTCCCTCTGGCCCCTGATTGCCATTATCCTCACCCTGGTCCCGTTTGTATTTGAATGGAAGGACAAGGTATCACTGCCATACGGGCTAAAAATGGTGGTCCCGTTTGCCTTGTTCCTCCACGTGGCCGGGGGAATTATGCGGTGGTACTGGGAGGTGCCGTTATTTGATAAACTCGCCCATGTGGTATCCGCGATTGCACTCGGGCTCATCCTGTTTACCATGTACCAGTACCTCGATTACCTGGAATATGAAAAAAAGAAACCATTTTTCAAAAAGAGGATACGCATATTCGAAACCCAGGAAAAGGATGTCCTCGCCGGAATCTTTGTTATCCTGGTCATTTTTGGCATGGCATGGGAGTGCTCAGAGCGCATAATTGACCTGGTCTACCTGACTACCTATAATTTCGGGCTGGTTGATTCGGTCACTGATTTTTCAGGAGATATAATCGGAGTGCTTATAGTAATTTACCTTGTTCACCGCTCGATAGAAACTATCCCCCCGGGAGAGCACCTCGATTACCTGCTGGTCGAGCACGCCATGGACAACCGGTCTGAGAAACCGGATCTGCTTCCCATTGGCGAAAGACCCGAGTTTTTATAATCCTTCGGATAATTCCTGGCCGGATGCCAGGAGTTCTGATGAATTTTATTGATACATCAACATTAATGGACAAACCCGTGGGGCAGTTCCATTTTTTATAACCCGAAAAATCCGAGAATCCTGCTTTTTGTATCTTTATGGAATATTACAGCCCCGCCTTTCAGGGACCTGACATCCTCAATGGTGTACAATACATCCGGGTATTCCTTTGAGAGAATGGAGATGAGCACCGATTGCTCGCTCCTTGGGACGATCATCAGGATAACGCTGACAGAATCCGAAAAGCTTCCCGACCCTTCAAGGCGTGTGAGGCCATAGCCCTTTTTTGCCAGCCGTTCAATCATTTCCGCCGGGTCATCACGGGTGATAAGGCGGACAATCACCGATCCAATCGATATGATTTTTTCTATTTCCGTCCCGAGAAGAGTCCCGATGCCATATCCGACAATATACGCAAAAATACTCCAGTAATCGTTCAGGTTCGAAAGAACAAGCCCTGTAGAGAGGAGCCAGATACCAATTTTGACAACACCGATATCTGCAGCCAGGTTTGAGTGACCTTTACTGATATAGACCGTGCGGATAGTATCAAGGCTGGTTTCGACGATCCTCGCCACGAGGATGATGAGGGGTATAGTATAATCCATAGAACAACCCGGATGATTCAATAATATGCCGGCATGAGCCGGTCATGGTGATCGAATCCTGAAATATTTGTCTTTATTTTTCAATTCCGGTAAGTATATACTTTCGGTTTGTTAAACAGATGGCGGTACAATTTCAAACCCCGGGAGTGAAAAAAGTTATACGATCATCAACTCATCATCGTGTACAGGTAATAAGCATGAATCTGAAAGGCTCACAGACTGAAAAAAATATTCTTGCGGCGTTTGCCGGATAATCACAGGCCAGAACGAGGTACTCATTTTTTGCATCCGTTGCAAAGAAAGAAGGATATGAGCAGATCTCTGCAATATTCCAGGAAACAACTGAAAACGAGAGGGAGCACGCCAAGCTCTATTTTACCCTCCTTGAAGGTGGGGAGACCCAGATTACCGCATCGTACCCTGCTGGTGTGATCGGGACAACCGCAGAAAATTTACTGGCGGCAGCTGAGGGAGAGAAGCTTGAATGGACCACCCTGTACCCGGGATTTGCGGTTGTTGCAGATAAAGAGGGATTTTCCAATGCTGCACACATATTCAGGGAGGTCGCGACAGTCGAAGCACACCATGAACAGCGGTACCGGAAACTACTTGCAAATGTCAGCCTTGGCACGGTCTTTAAAAAATCAGCCATGACATACTGGAAATGCAGGAATTGCGGGA
>JBAXTR010000189.1:0-4692 GCA_037130095.1 Methanomicrobiales archaeon | reverse complement strand
GCTATTTTCTATCTATGATCAATGTAGGAGTATTAGGCGCGACGGGCGCTGTAGGTCAGCGATTTGTACAACTTCTCGCTGACCATCCCTGGTTTCACCTCAAGACTCTCACTGCCTCTGACCGGAGTGCAGGGAAGTTGTACCGGGATATTGTTAACTGGCGGCTGGATGTGCCATTCCCGGAAAAAGTCGGCGATATTCGTATAAGCCCGACCACAACGGAGAGCCTGAAAGGCGTAGACCTGGTCTTTTCGGCATTGCCGGCAGAGATTGCCGGTGGTGTAGAAACAATGTGCGCTGATGCGGGTATCGGGGTCTGCAGCAATGCAAGTTCACACCGGATGGAGAAGGATATTCCGCTCGTTGTTCCCGAGGTTAACCCTGATCACCTCGGACTTATCGATGTACAGCGCGACAATGGAAAAGATGGGTTTATTGTCACAAACCCAAACTGCTCGACAATTATGCTTGTCATGTCTCTTGCCCCACTCAGGCACTATGCATTCTCAGATGTGAGGGTGGCGACCATGCAGGCGATATCGGGTGCCGGTTTCCAGGGTGTTGCAGCCATGGCAATCTATGACAATGTTATCCCCTATATCGGGAGTGAAGAGGAGAAAATGGAGACCGAGTCTTTAAAAATTATGGGGACTCTTGAAGGTTCTGAAGTTAAAAATGCCCCGTTCAGGGTGAGCGCCAGCTGCCACCGTGTACCAGTAATTGATGGCCATACTATGGCAGTATGGGTTGATATTAAGGAAAAGGTGGAAAAGGTCATCGAAGCATACAAGCTCTATACGCCACCCATAAGTGGTCTTCCTACCCAGCCGTTTAAATCCGTCCAGTTTTTAGAACAGCCTGACAGGCCGCAGCCAAGATTAGACAGGCTTCGCGGGGATGGGATGACTGTTTCGGTTGGAAGAGTCCGTGAAGGGCTCCGGTATGTAACGATGGGGCATAATACAATCAGGGGAGCAGCCGGAGCTTCAGTCCTTAATGCCGAATTGATTTACACGAAAAAATACCTCTGAGGGGACCACCAAAATGATCAAGGATAACACAGTATTCGTCGGAAACAAACCAGTCATGAACTACGTTCTAGCAGTCGTCACTCAGTTTAACAATGGGGCACAGGAAGTCGCAATCAAGGCACGTGGTAAAGCCATCTCGAGGGCAGTGGACACGGCCGAGATTGCATTGAACCGGTTCCTGGAAGGGGTTAACAAGAAAGAGATTATTACTTGCACAGAGGTTATCGATACTGATAGTGGGAAAACAAATGTCTCAAGTATTGAAATCATCCTCTGTTCACAGGGCAGCGAGCTGAAAAATCAATAACTATTTTTTATTCCTTTCCTTGCTGTTTTTTAGTCTAAACCAGATATTTATCATTATTATTGGAATTGGGGCGTTATTATGGGGTTTATATTTGCAATCACCAGAAAGGATATAAGATGTGCGCCGAAATATATTGATGAATGAAAGCAAGTGCCATTGCTGTACTCGGTATTTTTTTAATAAGTATGGCGATGCCGGTCCTGGCAGCGAATGATGAGCGTTACAGTTATATCACGATTAATGATATGACTATAAACCTCGACAAGGACCAGGCGAATATCAAGGTTAACTATTCAATTGACACCGGTACCCAGCTGATTGTTTATCTTCTCGGTAAGCAGGACCTGAAAAATAAGCTATTGAAAGTTTTAAACTATGAAGATGCCACGGTGAAAAGCGTGGAAATGAACAGTGCTGAGATCCAGGTTAACGATATTTCCTATGATTATGGCAAGGGGATTTACTGGTTCCCGGAACATGAATTCAATGTTTTAATCCCGAATCTTAAGGTTGTTTCACCACAGGTAACCCGGGAATACCGTAATACCAAAAAATTCTCGGATGGCATGGGCTTTTTCGACAGGTAAAAAATCCTGACATTGAAGGTAACCCGAATTTTTTGCATTTCTTAAATAACAATTCGCCGGCAATATTCCCGAACTTTATTCATATAAAGGTGTAGTAATTATAGAGTTTTGGACCGTTTAAAGCCCGATCTTAAATTTACAGGCCTGGGTCTGCATTTTTCCAATAAGTGATGTAAAACTGTGCCTATTTTTTAATTTTTTAGAATTTTCGTAATCATGATGAATTTGTTCTTCGTCAGATGGATTTCCCGTTTATCCGGTATCCTGGAATTTCATGTGTAAGAAATAAAATAAAATGCTGATCTCATCATACAACTGTTCGTAAAAAATTGAAAAAAATCCGGTAATACGGGGTTTTTGGAGTTAGACAACTTCGATTAACTCTTCACCAGGTTGCTGGTCGACGATCCAGCGATTAATATAACGCTGGATACCTACACCGGCAAATATACAGGCAAAACCTCCAATTACTCCGTAGAATATGTACTGGAGTGCAGTGTCTGAAGTATAGGGGAAGTCAGCAACGGTTGATACTGACATAACGTAAATGCTGGCACCATATGCAATAAGGCCGATTGCGCTGATGAAGAAAGGAAATACAATCACCTTTGCAAGACCTTCCCGTTCGTAAAAGAAATTATCGATAATAATCCCTATTGAAGATACGACGCCACCAAGAGTGATCCACAGTACCGAACCGTAGATAAAGGTCACCAGGTAAAGGAGTATTCCAAATGATCCGTCAGAAGAATAATGTTCGAGGATGCTCATCAGGCCGAGTACTACACCCACGACAAGGAGCAGTATCCCTACAATATAGGTGACAAATGAAAACCTTGCCCGTTTTAATGAAGTCCGCAGGGCATTCACAAATCCCCTGAATGAATCATCGATACCAAACCCACGATAGAGCAGGTAAACCCCAATAACCCCTACCACGATAATTGTTGCAATCTGCGGGTAGCCGAGCAGGTTTGCCCCCGCATATAAGAGCATTGCAAGCCCCAGGGGAACCAGGAAAATCCTTGCAATTTTAGGGTCGTTTAAAAGTTTTTTAATGATATAATAGGTCCCTTCAAGATTTGGGATCTGTGATACAACCACACGGCGGATACTTGCGACCGGCAGCTTTGACTGGATAATCGGGATGATAAATTCATCCTCGGCACCATCAGCTACCATGATACAGCTGGTTACACCGGTCTGCGCAACGACCATACCCAGGTGTTCCGCAATCCGCCGGTCACCTTCGATCATATGCATGTGGTTACCGGAAATAAGGGCGACCTCGACGTCTTCGCCTGCGGTTTTTAGTTCGTCGTAGGTCTTAACTGCCTGGAAAATTGCGTTGACATCTGAGTCTTCAGGATCGGCAAGACCCAGGCTGACCGCTGCATTGAGGCATTCTTCACGACCGATTACCGGACTGACTATCCCTGCCTTGTAGCCGATATCATCGTCACGGTCCACGGAAAGGACCAGTGTTCGCCCCTGTGCCATTAAGTATAGAAATAGACCACGAATCTATTAAATTATTGCCCGTGCAGGGAAAAAAAGAGGGAATATTTTAAATTATAGCATTTTTGAACGCTGGAGAAGCAGGAGATCATCCGTTGTGAGTTTCTCACCGGAACGGAACATCTTGAAGATATGCTCTGCCTCTTTCCTGACTGCTTTCTGTTCCTTGGTAACCTTGACTTTCTTTGTCTTCTTTCGGAGCCCGGAGATGACCTTGTCGTAGTCACGGAGTTCCTTCTGGCATGCAATGAAGAACTTGTGCTCGGCATCGGCTGCTTCCTGCGCCTCGACAAAGAGCCTGTGCTGGGCGTCGGCCTCTTCCCGCGACTTGTCTGCTTTGCGGTAGAATTCCACCATCAGGTCGTGGTGTTTCTGTGCAAGCTCTGCCATCTCGGTGACTTTTGCGTGGATGTCGGATGCTTCTTTCCGGTATTCCCGTGCAGAGGTGATCTTTGTTTTGATCTCCTTGTTCTGCTCTAATTCTGCCTCCTGTTCCCGGACAGAGGACTTCATCTGCTTGATCTTATCGATGAGCTCGCGTTCTTTATCGGTGCTGATGACCTCTGTCTGCTGGCGGAATTCAAGGTGCTCTATCTGCTTCTGAAGCTCCTTGATGCCCCGGTTTTTTACACCGCCATGCTCCTTTTTGAAAGACTCAATTTCGTCAAAAAATTCATTGGCCTTCTCATTCAGGTCATTCCTGCGGTCTTTTAATGACTGGACATCATTGTTGAATTTATCCCGGAGGTCCTTATTGGTCTGCGCCTCTTCGACATACTCCCGTGTCTTGTTGTTTAAGGCGTTCCGCTCTTTTGCATACTTGCTTGCAGCTGCATTCAGCTCATTTCTTCTGTTTTTATGCTGTTCAGACTCGGCGAGAATCTTTTTTCTCTTCTCAATTAATTCGTTCAACATGCACTACTCATCCTCGATAATCGATTCCGGTAATACCCTCGGACAGGAAAAATCTGATTTTGTGATGACGGTGTGGCAGGATGAGGGAGGTAAGGACAATCACAGCTGGCGGTCTCGCTGTTTTCCGAAAGAAAAGTATCAGGTACTACCCTAGTAACAATCCGGAGAAACAGTAATTTTTGAGCGCAACCTGCGTTGCCCTTGTTCATCTGTCTATTCATGATGTTCAACTCCCGATACATTTGACCGTCTGAGCCACCTTACCGGTTGACTCCGGGCCAGACACACAGTATTCCAGATGAGGGATTATCTGAAAGACTTTCTATTATTTAAA
>JBAXTR010000188.1:0-4733 GCA_037130095.1 Methanomicrobiales archaeon | reverse complement strand
GGTGAATTTCCATTCCAAGAACATCTATGCCAGCGATGTCGACCCGGTCGAGATCCGGCGGAAGATAGGCATGGTATTCCAGCGGCCAAACCCCTTCCCGAAGTCGATTTACGAAAACGTTTCCTATGGTCCCCGGGTCCATGGAGTTAAGGACAGGAAGGAGCTGGATGAGGTCGTTGAGAAAAGTCTTCGAAGTGCAGCATTGTGGGACGAGGTAAAAGACCGGCTCCACGATTCGGCAATGGGCCTTTCAGGCGGGCAGCAGCAGCGGCTCTGCATTGCCCGCACACTTGCGGTAGAACCGGAAGTCATCCTGATGGACGAACCCTGTTCTGCACTCGACCCGATTGCAACGGCAAAGATTGAGAGCCTGATTGAAGAGTTAAAGACCGAATATTGTGTCGTAATCGTCACCCACAACATGCAGCAGGCGTCGCGTGTGAGCGACTACACAGGATTCATGTATATGGGTGAACTGGCCGAATTCGGGACTACCAGACAGATATTCGAGAACCCGCATGAAACGCTCACTGAAAATTATATTACCGGAAGATTTGGATAGTGATTCTGGTGTCAGATAAATTCCACGATGAAATTTCAGCCCTTCGCCAGGACGTTGTCATAATGGCCCGCTTCGGAAGGGATATGCTTAACGATTCGATGACCGCCCTGCAACTACAGGACGTGGAGATGGCGAACGAGGTAAAATCCAGGAAAACATCCCTTTCAGAGCAGCATGATTCCCTTGAAGATCGGGTCTTCACGATGATTGCACTCTACCAGCCGGTTGCAAGGGACCTCCGGACGCTGGTATGTTCGCTCATGATCGTCCAGGCAAGCGAACGGATCGGGCGTTACGGGAAAGATATTGCAAATGCAACAAGACACCTTTCAGACACAGAATCTACGGGTAATTTCATCAGCATCCCCCATATGGGAGAGCTGGTCATAGAGATGATCGATGATGCCATTCTTGCTTATGAACAGGAAGATCTCACAAAAATAGAAGATATGTCAAAACGGGACGATGTGGTCGATTCACTCAGGACCTCGATATTTCGTGAATGTTTGACATACATGATGGAAGACCCGCGTACCATCACCCGGTGCACGCACTACGTCATGATCTCCCGCTTCCTTGAACGGAGCGGGGACCATGCATGTAAGATGGCGGAAAAAATCAATTACATGGTCACCGGTGAACGGATCGAGATAAAATAGCCCCTGAAAAGAAAAAATGGAAAAACTATGAAGGCCACAGGACCCGGTAAAAAAAGCATTTTGTTTCTTTGTAGTTATAACTCCGTACGATCGCAAATCGCCGAGGGTCTCATGCGACATGAATTTGGCACCCGGTATGACATCTACAGTGCCGGTGTTGCAAGCGGCGGGGTAAGTCCCCATACCGTCGCGGTTATGAAGGAGATCGGGATTGACATATCCCGGCAGCGTTCAAAATCCATCAATGAATTCAAGGCAAGGACCTTTGATGTGGTAGTTACCTTGTGTGACCATGGAAAGGAGGCCTGCATCTACTGCCTTCCAAAAGGAGACCTTGTTCTTCATCATAATTTTCCCGCTCCGGAAGAGGTAGGTGTCCCGGAGGAGGAGATCATGAAACAATTCAGGGACCTGCGGGACCAGATCAAAACCTGGCTGGGACACAAGTTCGGATAGCCAGGAACAGATAACTCTTTTTCCTGTTTTTTTGAGTAATGTTAGAAGTGAGATTGATGAAAAAAACAGGGTAATCCTTTTCCTCTGCCTTCTTTTTCATCGGGATCTTTTCATGATACCAATATCCCGTGGTCAGGAGCGGTTATTCAAAAATGAATACTATAGAGACAATAGAGATACCTATATTCTTTAGTGATTAAGCCTATATCCTATTGGACCAAGAACTATCTGTGGAGTACCTGGCACATATTGGTCGTAGTACCCCTGTGGGACACATGGACTCTCCATCCATGGGACAGAACATCCAGCTCATTAGTCCTTGAAGGGAATTAAAAATCCAGGTACTCCTTCTCGTGGTATCGGCCTAGGAAATCAGACGAAATCCTGATCATGAAAGCAAATCAGATCATGTATCCCGGGTAATGTTACCATCGATGTTTCCCCTTTCCTTAACTGTCATGATTAATAGATAAATTCAGGTTATATCGGGTATTCACGGCCTATTTATTCCTGTTTACTATCAACATCCTGCATACAGTAACTATAGAGTTACTATAGGTGACTATATTTTCTGTCGAGAATTAGTATATATCCCCGAGTCAATTGTAATAAGACCACTATGGTAAACAATCTTAAGAAATTTGGAATTGCAGGACTCGTCATCGCAGTACTGCTCATGTTCATGGTCTTTTCAACCGGTTGTGTCAACAACTCGGGTGCAAAGGCTCCGACAACACAGGCGACCAGTGTACCCACCGCAGCCCAGACCCAGGTCGGAACGCAGGTTGTGCCACAGGCTACCACTGTTGCAAGTACCCCCCAGGCAACATCGGCCACTGGCGGAAGCAAGACCATCAAGGTATCAGGTTCTACTACGGTCCTCCCCATTGCCCAGGACGCTGCAGATGCATTCATGACAGCCAACCCGGGTACCAATCTCCAGGTGTCCGGCGGTGGGTCCGGTGTCGGGGTCCAGCAGATCGGGGACAAACTTGTCGATATCGGGATGTCTTCACGAGATATCACCAAGGATGAATTAGCGAAATACCCGTCCTTCGTTATTACACCTGTGGCACTTGACGGTATTGCCATTATCGTAAACCCCCAGAATAATCCGGTTAATTCCCTGTCTATTGCCCAGATCCGCGATATCTACAACGGGACAATCACCAACTGGAAGGATGTCGGCGGAAAAGATATGGCAATCGTCGTAATCGGCCGCGACAGCGCATCAGGTACCCGCACCTTCTTCACTGACTCGGTGATGAACAAGAAGAACTACGTAAAGACCCAGTTTGAGAAGAACTCGAACGGTGCGATCCAGCAGAGCATTGCCCAGACCCCCGGTGCAATCGGGTACGTAGGGCTTGGTTACATCGACCCGACCGTGAAAGCAATAAAGATCAACGTCAATGGAACACTCGTCGAGCCATCAGTCAAGACCGTCCTTGACAAGTCGTACCCGATCTCACGGTCACTGCTGATGATCACCAACGGGCAGCCGACCGGTCTTGTAAAAGACTATATCGACTTCATCCTGAGCCCCGACGGCCAGAAACTAGTTGCAAAAGAAGGCTTTGTGCCTTTACCCTGAACTAACTTTTTTTGCCGGTTCAGTTCAGATCGATATCCGGGATCGTCTGAAAAAAGGATCTCACGGCCGGGTAAAGAAAATTGTTCATTTGTGCGGTTGGAAATAATTTGACCATCCGATCCCGAAACAACAGTTCCCCGACTGATTCTCCAGATAATTCCCCGAGGAAGAATGCAACTCAGCAAACCCCCCGCATTGCAGGCATCCAGGGTCGTTGCATTTATCGACATCGGGACAAATTCGATCAGGCTTTTTGTAGTCCGGATTAAACCGGATTGTTCGTATTCCGTGATGTCGAGCCAGAAAGAAGTTGTACGGCTCGGCGAAGGGGAATTTGAAAAAAATCAGATCGGCCCTGACGCAATGAACCGGGCCATCATGGTCGCGGGAAGATTTGTGGAACTTGCCCGCTCGTTTGGTGCCGAGGAATTTGTAGCAGTAGCAACATCCGCTACCCGTGAAGCAAAGAACAGGCATATGTTCCTGTCCCGCCTCCGCCTCGAATCACACCTCGATGTCCAGGTAATATCGGGAAGGGAAGAAGCCCGCCTTATCTACCTCGGTGTAACGTCAGCCCTTCACATCGAAGATCATCATGTGATGATCATCGATATCGGAGGCGGCAGCACAGAGATTGCGATTGGGGGACAGAAAGTCTATTCCTTCCTTTCGAGCCTGAAACTTGGATCTATTCGTCTCACGAACCTCTTCTTCCCTGAACGATATGAAAAACCGGTCACGAAAGAACAATATGAAACTATCAGGAGTTATATCAGGGAACAGCTTAAACCCGTGCTAGGGGAGATAAAACGCCATCCTGCAGACATGTTCATTGGAAGTTCCGGCACTATCATCAACCTGTGCGATATCGCATCCGGGTTGTTTCATCCTGAAGAGGGAAAAAGGACAATTCTGAATGCAACAGAACTGAAAAAAACAGTCTCTTATCTCTGTTCCTTATCTCTCCCGGAACGGCGCAAAGTCCAGGGAATTAACCCTGACAGGGCGGATATTATCGTTGCAGGGGCAGCGATTATCGATACCCTGGTGCAGGAAATCGGGATAAAAAGCCTCGAGGTAACCCAGCGAGGACTCCAGGACGGGCTCCTGGCAGATTATCTCTCCCGGATGGACGGGTATCCCCTCCTTGGGAACCTTTCAGTCAGGGAGCGGAGTGTCCTCCAGACGGGAAGAAGCTTTGGGATCAACGAATTCCATGCGAGGACCGTATCAAAACTTGCCCTCGATCTCTTTGATTCGGCAAAGAAAGAACAACTCCACGACCTCGAGGGCTTAGAGAGGGAACTTCTTGAATATGCTGCGTTTCTCCACGACATCGGTTCTCTCATCTCATTTCAGAACCATCACGAACATTCGTACTATATTATCCGGAACAGTAATCTCCTCGGCTTTAATTCCCGTGAAATTAATATTATGGCGAATATTGCCCGTTTTCACCGTA
>JBAXTR010000187.1:0-4742 GCA_037130095.1 Methanomicrobiales archaeon | reverse complement strand
AACGGCTGGCCGGCGCTCTTCCGAGCTCCCCCGCTGCACCGGCAGCGGCCCGGCCCCGGGCCGGGGGCCCGCCTGAAAAAAACTTTGTCTTATCGAAATGGCTTAGTGACCATGGGCTTGGTGTTTCCAGTCAGAAACCATACGAAGGAGGGATCCTGTACAACCTGGATGAATGTCCGTTCACCAGTGCTCACAAAGATGGTGCCTTTGCTATCCAGTTCATGAGCGGTGGGATTTTCGCCGGGTGTCACCATGCCTCGTGTGGTGGTAGTGGGAAACAGCACTGGGAAGAATTACGGGACCGTTACGAACCGAAAGGAAAACGAAAAAACAGCAGCAACCCTCGGCCACCACCCGGCGACCCACCTCCGGCCCCGTCATTTAGTACGATGGAAGGAGTCGGGGAAGCAGCGGCAGTCCTCCAACACGGGGACCCGAAAGGCGGGATGCTCAAGGCCTTTGCCCTCGACCACGAAGGCGATGAGACTGCTGCTGAATGTCTTATCCTGTCGCTCGCGAGCCGGTCGGTCATCAACACCAACGGCCTTCATGTGTCGGTTACCGGCGAAAGCGGCAAAGGGAAAAGCCATACGTTCACGACCATGTTGAAGCAGGTCCCGGAACGGTTCAGGATATCCGGGGCCATGTCCAACAAGGCCTTGTTCTACATGGAAGGCCTGCAGCCCGGTATGGCCATCGTCCTCGATGACACCAGCCTGTCCGAAGATATGTCCGAGATCCTCAAGGGTGTCACCACATCGTTCCGGAAACCATTCCTCTACCGGACGGTGAACAAGGACCGGAAGGGGCAGGTATGCACCATACCGGAGCGGTGCATCTGGTGGGTGGCGAAGGTCGAAGGGTCCGGCGATGACCAGGTCTTCAACCGGATGCTCACCTGCTGGATAGATGACACTCCAGAGCAGGACAACAGGGTCCTCGCAAGGGTACTACAACAAAGCCGGGTCTTGCCGCAGGGGGCAGAGGAACGGCCGCAGGTGCTGGTATGTCGTGCTATGTGGGAGTTGATCGGGGCCGAGCGGTTCTATGTTGTCATCCCGTTCGCAGACAAGATAAAATTCCAGGCGAATGATAACCGGAGAAACCCCGAGATGTTACTGGACCTCATCAAGTCAAATGCCGTGATCCGGTTTCAGCAGCGGGAACGGATCGAGGCCAACGGGGTGCCGTGTATCGTCGCCACCCGGGAGGATTTCGATGATGCCGTGAAATTGTATGGTCTATTGAATGGGACGACCGGGGGCCAGGCGACAAAGCTGACCAAGAAGGAATCCGACATGGTTGTTACCATTCAAAAAGGAGGGTGGTCGGAGTTTACCATATCGATGTTGCAGAAAGCAACCGGTCTGTCATATCATGCCATCTATAAGGTCATGCACGGGTACGCCAGTCGTGGTGCAACCTATTCGGGGCTGCTGGAAAAGTGCCCATCGATTTCATTCTCTGACAGGACCGTCGTAAGTGAAGAAGAAATTTCAGGAATTTCTATGCGGAGACGGGCAAATGCCTACACCTTTGACCAGACATTGTATCACTCCTGGTGCTCAGGCGGTGGTGTGTGGATCGATAGAGACGGTGATGGTGGCGATGACACGACGTCGTTATTTGCCTGCAATCCTGTTTCTGCAGGAACAAATTCCGTCAACTTCGCAAACGATTCAGATACCTCTGATTCTCAAATGGAAAGCGGGAACCCATGTTTATGCATTCATGCCAATTTTGACTTGCCTGCAACTGCAGGCAACATTGCAACAGATAATTGGGCCGTGGATTCTCAAACTAAAGATAATTACACACACTTATGTGTAAGTAACAGAGTAGTTGCCTGCAAATCAGAACGCATGGGGCCCCACGATGATGCACAAGATAGCGCACAATGCTCTCTCTGTGATCCTGAAATTGCAGGCAAGTCAGATCGAAAGTCTGACGAAATATCCCAGATCCCAGAATCGGCCCCGCCAGATCCCCGAAACATGTGCCTGCAACTGCAGCAAACTGCAGGAAAGATGCAGGAAACTGCAGGCAAGTTGCCACTTCTGCAGGCAAGTCCAATCGTGATCTCGTGTCGGGATTTCAAACCACTCGACTGCTCCGAACAACGTACCAAGTGTGCAGCCTGTGGCCGGAGGGGTGCAGAGTATATTGAGAAAGTAACACCGGCCCGCAACGCCCGCAAGGACAAGATGGCAATACGGATCTGTAAGAAATGTTACGAGATGGCCAGGAGGAAGGAGCAGACTAAGGCTCCACCCCTGCCCGGGACTATTGTCATCGGGCGGATGGTGAGGATATCGAAAGATATCGGCCGCTGCTCGGTGTGCAACCTCGGGAAAGCGGTATTCATCGACAAGGAAGCATTACTACGTATCTGTCAACAGTGTTACGACCGGGAGGCCAGGTCGTCGGGATTAGTGAAAGGCGGTGCTGGCCAATGACCGACCGGTATCACCGGGAGATTGATTGTGTGGTGTGTCGGGGGACCGGCCGGTCCTTCAGGAAACGGAAACTTCCCGAGCCGTGCCCGGTGTGTGGCGGGACCGGTCGTATGGGGGCGGTCCCATGACTCAGCCGAGATTCCGTGTCGCCCTGGTGTGCGACAATTGCGGTAAACGGTTTACGCTCATGCCGGCAGAAGCCCGTGCCCGGATGAAAAACAAGCATGTCTTCCATAGTTTTGCCTGCCGTATTGAATGGCTTCGGAAGCAAAAGAGGGTGAAGGGGTGAGTGAGGGAAGATCTACCATTATTCTTGCTGAGGCGAATGGTTGTGACAACGTCAGAAATGGTTAAAGTTCTTATCACTTTCACCACCCGCCCGGCAGCTCGTGATATAGCCATGTGCCTGATCCAATAGTATGGTTAATGGAGACGAATGGAAGGATAAACTTGTAGAGGGGAAAAAATACCACATTGTTGCCCGATTTACCGATGAGGACATGATATTTGTAAAAATGGGTGTGGTGGGAATACCTGAATATCCGGTATTTTCTAAAAACGGAGTCAACCAAATGTTACCCTGGCGAGGAATTGATCGGATTGAGCCAATAGAATAAATGATGATTCTGGTGTCAGTTCCAATCAAATTCAGAATTTTAAAATAAAACCCATATATTTATGCTGTAATAATTTCACAGGAGACACTACCCATTATAAAATCTAGGGATTTGATGTCAAAATGAATTCTCAAAAAAAATTACTACTGCTGGCCCTCCTTGTGATTGGTTTCTTACTATTACAACCGGTATCCGCAGCTGAATCGTACACCGCGAGTTTTTCTCCGGGAACATCATCAACGGCGTTTATCTCGGGATATGCTTCCCCCAACACAGGTTTTTTACCATTAACCGTCCATTTTACTGATACGTCACGTTATCCGTTGAGATCATGGTTTTGGGATTTTGGTGACGGCTCGTTTAGTTACGAAAAAAATCCAACCCATGTCTACACCCAAATGGGTAGTTTTCAGGTCACCTTGAAACAAAGGAACTCATATTCAACACCTACTAAAATTGCGACAATTACCGTAACACTGCATCCTAATCCAACGCCAACATTTCCAACGCCACCAATTGCAAACTTTACCTACAGTGGTAACCCCCCATCACAGTTTACTGATAGATCAACTGGAAACCCAACCACATGGAACTGGAATTTTGGTGATGGAACTTATTCAAGTTTGCAAAATCCATATCATACGTATGAGAATTGCGGGATCTACACCATTACCTTAACGGTCTGTAATGCAGGGGGATGTACCACTTCCAGTGCTGCTATCAATATTCCATGCCAAGGATCTCCGGTGGCAGATTTTGATGCAAATCCCTCAAGTGGATGCGCCCCTTTCGCAGTCTGTTTCATTGAGAAATCAACAGGGAATCCAACCACATGGAACTGGAGTTTTGGTGATGGAACTTATTCAAGTTTGCAAAATCCGTGTCATACCTATGCGAATCCCGGAAATTATCCTGTTAGTCTTACCGTGTCGAACACAG
Organism: Methanomicrobiales archaeon; assembly: GCA_037130095.1. Taxonomy (GTDB): domain Archaea; phylum Halobacteriota; class Methanomicrobia; order Methanomicrobiales; family Methanospirillaceae; genus CAIKOD01. The sequence continues at coordinate 730 of JBAXTR010000187.1, read as the reverse complement.
CTGGCGCCAACACGAAATTCATTGATAACTTCATAACAGTCATCGATTGCAATGTGACAATTCCCATCTATAAAATAAGAACCTGGTCACAAGATGGAGAATTCCCAGCTGCCAATGTTGATGTTTGGTATAAAAAAGCCAATATAATTCCACTCAATCCAACGATAACCTCATCTTTCGTCTGGGATTCTGATGAACACTATTTAGGCAATACCGGCCCCAGTGGAGTTCTTTCTGGTGTATTACTCCCCGATAATTGGATTGTGATTAGAACCCGAACACCCGATTATAGTAAGGGATGCTGGGTTGTTGGCGGTTGGTATTACACTGCAAATACCATTGCAAATGTAAATGAAATTCATTCAAATCCATGCCACGAAATTAATATTAACCTTAATAATAGGCATGAATGGAGCAATCTTATTCCAGTAACTCCGACAATTCTCCCCACTTTCGTTCCAACTGTTACTCCATCTGTAACGATAACTATTCCTTCACCGTGGCCATCGGTCTAGGGTAACAAGGACGCCAAATGGGCGTAATAAAATTCTCCTTTTTTGTTTGCCCAGGAAAAAGAAAAGAAAATAGATATTTTTACGCACCAATCGCCGCAAGATTACCCGGAGTCCGCATATAGAGCCAGTAACCTTTGGCTGGATACAATAATGTGGATTCGCTAGTGTCTCCATTGAAGATTGTCGGTTCATAACTTTGGGTCAATGCATTGAAC
>JBAXTR010000186.1:0-4795 GCA_037130095.1 Methanomicrobiales archaeon | reverse complement strand
CCCTGAATTGGTAGTTGCAGGTTGCGATCCAATGCCTCAACTGCCAAATGAGAACATTCTTTTGATCTGATTGCGGTACTTCCTATGCGGGTTCCTTTGTAGGGCATATAGGGGAGCCCGTTTAGTATATAGATCTTTCGATTTTCGGCCAAATCTCGATTAATATTGTGATTTCATAATTAGAGAACTACTGAACTTGGCAGTACGATCAACAGGATGGCTGCCGAAGAAGAAGCAAAGACCGCCAGGAATAATCTAGAGACCCTGTTCAACTCTATCGATGAGATGGTCTTTGTACTGGACATGCAGGGCAACATCCAGGTGGTAAATAGTACCGTATCAAAACGGCTCTTTTATACATCAGAGGAACTTTCAGGGATGAATGTCCTGCTGTTGCACGTACCTGAACGGCAGGAGGAGGCACTCCGGATTGTGCAGGGAATGATAGCCGGGACGATAGATTCCTGTCCGGTCCCCGTTCTCGCTAAAGATGGTACTCGCATCGAGGTTGAAACAAAAGTTACCCGCGGGTTATGGAATAACCAGGAAGTGCTAATCGGGGTTACCCGGGATGTCACTGAACGAAGGCAGGCAGAGGAAGCACTGCGGGAGAGCGAGGAGAAGTACCGTGTGCTGTTTGCCGCTGTATCAGATGGGATAGTCGTAGTCGAGAGAGAGACCGGCGTAATCATTGACTGCAATGATGCATTCCCCCCCATGTACGGTTATCGTAAGGATGAGGTGATAGGTCTGCCTAATATTGCACTCTCCGCTGAGCCTGATGTTACCCGTGAGTCAACGAAATCTGGAGAAACTGTCATCCCACTCCGGTATCACAGGAGGAAGGATGGAAGCACGTTCCCGGTGCAGATAACAACAAATGTTATGTCCCTGAACGGCCGGGACGTGATTATCGGGGCAATCCGGGATATCACCGAGCAAAAACGTTCTGAAGCAATGCTTGCAGAGAGTGAGGAGAGGTTCCGGGGCATCTTTGATATGATAAATGATGGTATCCAGATTAATGAGTTTGAGCCAGGTAAGGGACCTGGAAAATTCCTTAATCTCAATGATGTCGCTTGCCGGATGTTGCAATATACCAGGAAAGAACTTCTGGATCACAGCCCCCTCGACATTACCCCCGGGTACCATAACCGTCCTGTTGATGAGATTCTTGGAGAACTATCTACGAAAGGGTACTCAATTTTTGAAACCGAGCACCGGAAAAAGGACGGGACTCTCATCCCGGTCGAGGTCCATTCTCACATTGTCCATCTCCAGGGAAAAATGGTGGCTGTATCGGTGATACGTGATATTACCGAACGCAAACGGGCAGAGAAGGTACAGCAGGATAGTGAGATACGCTTCCGTAAGATCATGGAAATGGTCCCCTTGCCTTTGTGCTATGTAAACGCGGACGGGGTGATCACGTTCAGGAACGAGCGTTTTGTTCAGATTTTTGGATACACTGCAGATGATGTTCCCACCCTTACCGAGTGGTGGCAGCAGGCATATCCCGATGCGCACTATCGGCAGTGGGTGACAACAACATGGGATACCGCGTTAAAACGTGCGAGCGAGGAGGGCATTGATATCAAGCCTGTTGAATACACGGTGACATGTAAAAGCGGGGAAAAGCGTATTGTTGAAATCTCCGGGATTACCCTGGGCGATAACTTTGTGGCGACATTGATTGATCTGACCGAGCGTAAGCGGGATGAACATGCATTGCAGGAAGCCAATAAAAAACTGAACCTCCTTTCCAACATTACCCGTCACGACATCAATAACCAGCTGACGGTTTTGGTGGGATTTCTTTCAATATTGAAAAAGAAGCAGCCTGATCCAACGCTCAATGAGTATTTCCAGAAGACCAGTGCAGCTGCAGAACGGATCTCAGCAATGATCCGGTTCACCGGAGAATACGAGAGCATCGGGGTTACAGCCCCTTCCTGGCAGGAGGTTCACAAGCTTGTGGACACCGCCGCACAGCAATCCCCGCTTGGGAAGGTCACGTTGAAGAACGATCTCACCGCCGGGTTAGAGATATTTGCTGACTCGTTGATTGTTAAAGTCTTTTACAACCTGATGGATAATGCAGCACGATATGGCGGAACTATCACAACCATACGGTTCTTTGATGAGGAATCCGGGGATGATCACCTGATCGTGTGCGAGGATGATGGTGCAGGTATCCCGGCTGAGGAGAAGGAGGAGATCTTTGAACGTGGATTTGGCAGGAATACCGGTATGGGTCTTTTCCTCGCACGTGAAATCCTGTCAATCACGGGAATTACGATTACCGAGACGGGTATTCCCGGCAAAGGTGCACGGTTTGAGATTAAGGTGCCTAACGGAATGTACCGATCTTAAGGAAAATTTTCAGGTTTAACCTTTTAGTAACAATCTCCTGTTCATATCAGTAGTGATATCCGTCTTATGCTATTTTTTATTAAAATTACTGAAGTAATCTGATGCCGGGGACGTTTCAAAATCCCTTCAAATTATTCTCCCTCAACAGCCCGTAACAACCGCACGGTCAGGTTAGTTGCCTGTGCCTGCTGATCTTCAGCAGAGATCGTTGCAACGCTGTCTCCTGGTTGTGGACCATAATTGCCAAACTGGGTGTGGTTGCCACCGTTGATCACCTGCCTGATAGTCCCTGGCACAACGTGGATAGAATTATATTGTACCACTCCAATTGCAAACTGTTCAAAATGAGGGATAAAAAATGAAATGGATGTGGTGGGTAGTATTACTCGTTCTACTCGGGGTAGTAATAATCGGTGGAGCATATTTACGTTTGAAATTCTGGACCGGGGTTTTTTAAGTAGTGACGCAGGTGAGACCGCACTCACCTGCCAGATTCTTAATATATCGTTATTCCGTGGACTTCAGGGCCTCACTTTTACGGATCTGCTTGCCAAATAAGATCAGTACTACCATCCCGATCACTCCGGTAACCATTACCATAACAAGCACCGAATGGTCGGTGAAACCCAGAACTGCGATTACTCCGGCAATTGCAAGGTTTCGTTGTGCTGTCCCGAATGCTAGGACTTTTTTCATTCCGGGACCCGCTCCAAAAAGCCAGCCAATACCAAAGGCCACAAGAATAAGGATAATGGCTGCGATAAATCCCCTGGTGCCGACTATCTGCCGCAATTCACTAAAATAGACCCAGAAGACTGCCCCGAAACTGACAATAATGGCAGCATATGATATTTTTGATAACCAGGGGCCGAATTTTACTGCAACCTGTTCCTTCCTTGACCGTATCATGAGGCCCGCTGCCAGGGGAATAACCAGTAACAGGATGAGGAAGAGGAAGATTAGGGGAAGATAAATTGTGCCCCGGGGGAGGAGTGCGTAGAGGATGAAAGGGATGTATATTACACTAAGGATCGTCAGGAACAGGGCGATGACACCCGCGATGGAATAGTTCGTCTCGCCCACCTGAACAATACGGGGTAGGAAGGGCACGCCAGCTGCAGCAGCGATGAGGATAAGGCCAATAGAGAGTCCCTGTGGAAGAGCCAGCGAGGTCGAAAGGAGGTATGCCACGAGCGGTACTACGACAAAGTTCGCGACCAGGAGGAGCAGAACCAGTTTTTTATCCGTCAGCAGGCCGGGCATTACTTTCCCCGGAATGGAGAAACCAAGTGCGAGCATTCCGGTAATGGCAAAGATTATGATCCCGGTATAGGATGCGAACAGGAGCACTTCGTTAATTTTCGACGCAAAGAACAGCACAAAAAACGCTGCAATCACGAACCCGGTGGCGGTAAAGATGATGGATGGCAACCGCTTCCATTTCAATATCCAGGCAATAACGGGAGTCCCATAGAGGCCGACCCCGGGTATCCAGGCGATAAAACAGCAGGAAATAGCGCCATATTTCTTGATTATCGGGTGTTTATCAGAGATTTTTGCAATTTTTTCGATCCAGCTCCTTACCCGTTCCGATGAAGCTGCCAGCCCGTCGCAGATCTCGAAAATAGCAGTCACTATCCCTATGGCGAAGCAGGCCATGACAGTAAGAATTGCAGGAAGTGATAATCCGAGGGCCATCCCTATCGGGGGGGCAGCAGCCTGGAGCACTAATGTCGACGTGATCATGGTAAGGATTTTGTAACTTTCAATGCCAAACAAGGCTCCAAGTGCTAGAGGGATCACAATTCCAATTCCAATGAACAGGAGTAATGCTCTTGAGAGTTTTTTTATAACAATTCTACCGGTACGGGGCCCATTATCATCCATGTTATGTAGTCATTGGGATTCATGATCTTAATAATGGATTCGAAAAAAGCACTGACGTTCCCTGGCAGAGAATACCGTGATTTCAATCCAGACCAGTTGTGGCCGGGATTTGTTACTAAAAAGTATGAATTGAGAGACGTATCATCCCTGATCTTTTTTTAGGATTCGATCATTTGAGCCGGCATATCCAGATCCCGTATCTGCATTACAACTGGATTAATATCCGATTACAGAAAAAAGTAAAATATCCGGGCTTACATACCCAGGACTTTCTTCTTGGCAGCGGTGAACTCTTCGTCTGATAATATTCCAGAATTATGAAGTTCTGCCAGTTTCTGCAGCTGTGCCATGGTCAAATCGTCCATACCCCCCGCTGCCGGTGCAGCCTTCTGCTGCAAAGCCTCGGCGGCACCCTGCTGTTTTGCCTGTTCCACCGCTGCCTGCTGCTGGGCCTGCGCCTGGGCCTGACCTGCTGCCTTTTGCTGGCCCATTTTCATTCCTGCTACGAGCATTAATCCTCTTCCTCTCATTTCAT
>JBAXTR010000185.1:0-4976 GCA_037130095.1 Methanomicrobiales archaeon | reverse complement strand
CTGTGATCCCGCCCTCCCCCCCAGGTGTACTTATTTTTCGATTTATTGCCACATCTACGTGTTGAAGTGTTTGTGTACAATGTGATTCCAGGGACGAGGTAAGGAACAATAAAAAAGGTTGTCCGGAGATAACAAATATTACAGGTTATCCAGATATCTGCCGTACCTTTTGTGCGCTTGCTCAATCGTCATCAGGACATCAACGTTCACGTGATCATCAAAAACCCTGTATATGATTGTATATTTTCGTGCGATATGCATCCTGAAAAGGGCTATATCATCAGGACCGTGAAGCCGTTTCACCTCGCCCTGCATATGATGCGGATCTCTTAAGCGTTCGATGTGTTCAAGCACAACCCGGCGGTCTTTTTTTGGAAGGTGTTTGCAGAATACCGCGATATCCTGGTCAACAAATACATCCAATCAGTCACCTTCGAGTTCTGCCCTGAACCGATCAAGTGAAATATAGTTCCCGCGTTTTTCGATTTGTTTAATGTCTTCAAATAGTCGTATCTGCTGTTCGTGAGTGATCATCTGATCGATTAACGCATCAAAAGTCTCTCCTGGTCCCTTCAGTTCTGACAATTTTTTCCACGTCTCCGGCGTGACGGGAATCCGTTTGGTTGCAATTTCACTCATGGGCCACCTGTCCAAAATCTTTACAGTTCTGTAAATATTTACAGTTTAGATAATCTATAATTTATGCATTGTGACTCTTGATAATCTACTGTTTTAGAGATGCTTTGAGACCGTTGTAAACAAAAGATTATGGACTGAATTTTAAGAGGAAGAAGAATAGGGCAGGCAAATCTGCCTTCACCGTCTCCAGTTCACCGGATTGGTAATACCTTCCAATTTTCATTTACTCCGGCATTTCAATCCCTATCGGGTTTCCCGTGCTATTCGTCATTGACGTCTGGATGTATAGAGGGCAAAAGAGGAGGCATGGAATCTTACAAATTATCATAAATCTTGTTCCGCTTTCCAATTTTCAGGATTTTAAGTATGGATGTTTCTTCATCAATATTGAGGATTACCCTGAATTCTCCAACCCGGAATGAAAATAATGGTATATCTGCCAAACGCTTAAGGTGCTTTTCCGGATTATCCATCAGAGAATCTAATGCCGTGACAATTCGAATCTGTGCATCGGTTGGTAATTTTTTCAGATCACGTTCTGCATGAGGTGAATAGAGGATATGATAGGACATTTCAGAGCAATCCAAGATCTTTTTTAATTTGCTCGTGAGTTACCGAACGACCCGATTTAAATTCCTGCAAAGATTCGTGAACCCCCTCGAGTTCTTCCTGCGTCAATGGTTCATCATCCACGGTCATTGTAAGCAGACGTTCAATAACATCATTATAACTCTCTCTTGGATGAATTTTCAATTTATCCAGGCGTTCTTTTACCTGTTGATTGACACGGAGACATGGGATCTGCATGGAACAATAGTACACACATGTACACATATATCTATGGAATGTATCTCCTGTGCAGATGAATTTCAATGTTACGTGTTATCATTATGACAGAATCCTTTCATCACTGCGGTTTTCATCTCTGTGGTGACATTTTTTTGGAGGATCAACGCACTTCGTCGCCGATCCGAGTGATCCTAAAAGGGCTTCCCATGCTATTTGTTATAGGTAGTTGGATGTATATGGAGGGGTGAAAGGGTGAGGCCGGGGACGAAGAGGAGGGGGTGCCCGAAGTTTGATGAGAAAACAGTATAAGGCTCTTTGATCCCCCCCTCCCGGCGAGCCGTGGTTACGATTATCATCTCAATCGACTTTCGCGCTCCACCTCATCCCTGCATCGAACTTGCGGTTCAAATCGATATCTTTCTGATATACGATTTAGATCTTCATTGGGTGCAGGAGAACTGTGTCAGGCCGATGTGGTACCAATTCTTTCCGGGAGATCCATGCAGAGGACCTGGAAAGATGGGCAGGTGGGAAAACCTTCTCGAGAGGGAGAAATTATCAGCGTGAAAGGCGGGTTAAGGAACTTATCTGCATGGAAAGTGGAGAACTTGCAGGATCTGTAGCAGGTTCCGAAAGGTATGTGGTTATAGTTTCAGTAACTGATGGAGAGATCCAATCATGTTGTTCATGTCCGGTGGGTTTCGACTGTAAGCATGCAGTAGCATTAGTGCTGGAATATCTCGACCGCGAGAAAAAGGGTCAGTCGGTCCTGACCCTTTCTGCTGATGATCCGAGGTTTAGTACTATCTCCAGGGCACTCACAAAATCCGGGATTGATGTCGCATCCATTTTCGGTACCGCTGGAAACGGTGTTGGTATCGCGGGAATCGCAGGAAAAACAGGCCCTGATCCGGGTGCTGAGTCATTACGTTCCTACCTTTCCGAATATACCAAAGATGAACTCCTCGACCTCCTGTTAGATCTTGCCCGGTCAATCCAAGAGGTTGACCAGTTTCTCTCCGATCGCCAGGCAATTGAAAGAAAAAATGTCGCGCCCCTGGTGGAAAGCCTGCTGGATGAAATTGATATGCTCACTGAAGAGCCTTCCTGGAGTAACAAGTGGACCGGAGAGGGGTCCATCCCTGATTATTCTCATGTCCGTGATACTCTTCTCAATCTCTCTTCAAGCGGATATACAGAAGAGGTGCTCCTGATCGGCACGGAACTCCTGAAAAAGGGGCCCCTGCAGGTGGAACAGAGTGATGATGATGGTGCGGTGGCGGGTGAGATAGAATCATGCATGGAAATTGTGTTCCAGGCACTTGGGAACTCATCCATGCCCGTTCATGAGAGGATGCTCTATGCACTTGATAGCGAGATTCAGGATGAATTCGGCCTTTGCAGGGGAACCCGGAAATTCTGGGCTCATGAATTCTCTAATGAGGATTGGAGCATGTTCGCTGATCGATTACTCTCCCGGTTGCAGGAGATGCATTCCGGGCGATTTGAGGACCTCTATTCTTCGTGTTATGGGGATAATCACCTCATCGGGACATTAATCACTGCACTTGATCATGCAGGTCGCCATAACGAAGTGGTCCCGCTTTGTATCGCTGAGATCGCCAACACCTGCGATTATCAAAGACTAGTAAGGACACTTATTACAGATGGCAGAAAAGACGAGGCCAGGGAGTGGCTCTTTAAAGGAATTTCGAAAATGGGCCCGCACACACCAGGTGCGGCTGAATTGCGGAAAATACTTCTTGGGATGTGGGAGTATGAAGGTAACTGGCCTTCTGTAGCCGGGTTAAGAGCCGATGAGTTTGTCAACTACCCATCACTCTCGTCATTCCTGGACCTGCAGGTTGCGGCAAACCGTGCCGGAGTGTGGGACAAGGTAGAGGGACCTGCAAGGCAATACCTTATTACCGGAGTAATACCTGGGAATCTGCATCATTCAGGGGATGGAAACGGGGTATTTTTTGGAATCCTTCCTGATTCGGGAACAATAGACTGGGAACGGTTGAAACCCCGCCCTGCTCCTTTTTTTGATATCCTCATCGAACTCGCCATTCACGAAGAAAAGCCGGATGAGGTGATCAGGTGGTATGATAATCGCGAAGAAAACAAGTCTCCGTATTACACCATATCTCACAATATCGAGGATAATGTTGCCAATGCATTAAAGGTGGCGTATCCCGATCGTGCACTGGAGATCTGGCGGAATAAGGTGGAGAAGTTCATCGCCGAAACAAAACCAAGGTCATACGAATTGGCAGCGGGATATCTAGTGAAGATGTTCCAGATCATGAAGGACCTTGATCGGATCGAAGAGTGGGACTGCTATATTTCAGACCTCCGGAAAAACAATGTCCGGAAAAAACGCTTAATGGAAGTTCTTAACCATCTGGAGGAAGATTAAGGCTTCACATATGATCCACATTAATACAATATATTCCCTGAAGGTGGTATTGCCCGATTTTTTAGAGTTCCCACGGGTGTGTCCAAGTCATAATCCCCGGGTTTACGATTTCTCCATTCTCCTACCCCATCAGGCATAGCGATCCAGAGATCGGGCTTCCATGCTGTTCATAATAGGCGGCGAGATTTATGCAGAGGGTGAAAGTAGAATGAGATGTACAGGGTATTGAGGATTCTGAAACCTGATAATCACCCAGGATTTAGCCCCTAGGTTTCATGGGAAGCAGACAGAGGTGATCCTTCCAACTAAAGAGGTAAGATTAAATCCTGCCATATTTTCTATGTGCCTGTTCGATTGTCATAATATCATGGACCTTGACCACACGAATTGGCTTATCAATAGTGTAGAATGCGGTATAACTTCTACCGATATGGAGTCTGTAAATTTCTATCCCCTCTTCATGATGCAGTAACTCTTTGTCGCCACCGCCACCTAGATACGGATCCTGCTCAAGAGACTTGAGTGTATCATGGATAATTCGACGAGTCTTTTCCGGCAGCTCATGGATTGCCTCAACCGATTTCCTTTTGATGAGGACCTGGAAACTCACTCAATTATCTCCGAGAGCGGAACAAAGTCATCTTCAACCATCGAATGTCGGATATCTTCTACGAGCCGACGTTTCTTGCGAAGGTCTATCATCTCAGCAAGAAGTTCATCATAGGTCTGGCCCGCGGACCGCATCTCTGCGAGTTCTTTCCAGACCGATTCGGTAACGGGAATTCTTTTAGTAAGATTCATAATACATATTGTAAACATGATGAATATTTAAAATATGTACAATATAACTCGGGATTACTACCCGGACTCTACCCTCCATGTTTCTTTTATAAAATGATCATTGGATATTATCGAAGTGGTACATTCCCCTCTATCAAGATAAGTCCGGGGAAGATCACTGGATTCACAAATTTTAACATCCATGATCCCTGCTGGCGCCGCGATTCCAATCGGGCATCCAACGGTACTCGTACTTAGTGTCGGGATGTGCACGAAAGGCGAAAGGAGAAGACCCTGGAAGAAGATGCGACGCAGGAGATTGGGATGAATCAGGGTAGGGTGATGT
>JBAXTR010000184.1:0-5002 GCA_037130095.1 Methanomicrobiales archaeon | reverse complement strand
GCATCCTAGGAGACTGGGGGTCTTCTGACCTGCGTTCAAATCGCAGTGGCCTCATTTATCTTATTTTCTGAAAGTGCTGGAGGGTTTTTACGCATGAAACTTGATGACCGGTGTTTTGACTGTCTCCTCTCCAGGGTGGCCCTTGAATGTAAACTCTCCTCCGCAGGACCTGATCTTACCGATAAGACGGTACGTGCATGTGCGGACCTCCTGTCAGAGATCCGTTATGACCCGGTATGCCACCCGCAGATCGCGAGTGCAGTCCACCGGCATGCATACGGGATGCTTAATAACCAGGACCCGTTTAAGGATTTAAAGAAGCAAAGTAACATCGAAGCATTATCCGTCTGTGACCGCGTGCGTCCATCACTCCGGAGCTTTCGCGACCTCGTCCTTGCAAGCATCATCGGCAATACGTACGATTACGGGGTAAAAACGCACCAGGTAACAGAAAATTTCGATGAATTTTTTACTATTATGTTTTCAAAGGGCCTGACTATTGACGACACGGACCGGATACTGCCGCTTACAGAGCGTGTTGTCTATTTTACTGATAACTGCGGGGAGATCGTGTTTGACCGCCTGCTCCTTGAATATCTCCATGCGAACGGGTCGGATATCACCCTTGTTGTCAGGGATGCACCGATATTAAACGATGCTACCCTTGAAGAAGTTGAGCAATTCGGTCTTGGGGACTTTGCTACTACCCTGACGACTACCGGGTGCGGGACTGAGCTCGGAATCCGGCTCGATCTCTGCCCGCCTGTCCTGAAGGAGGCTCTCAGGAATTGCACACTTATTATTTCAAAGGGAATGGCAAATTACGAGTCCCTCTCCCTTGAAAAGGACCTCCCTCCTGTTGCCTATCTCATGTCCGTCAAGTGCGAACCCATTGCTGATGATATCGGCGTACCGAAAGGTTCTCTCGTCGCAAAACTGTGCATGTAATTTTTTTTTGCAACCGGCAGGAATTAATGGAAAAAAGGTTGCGTTGATTTAGTAACCCATGGCATTTGAAGGGGCCATCCCTGACATGAGTGCGATCACAAGCCAGCCCACAATCAGGATCAGGATTACAAATATAATGGCCAGTGCAAGGACATAGGCCAGAATGGCTTTCCCGGTCGTTATTTCATGCAGTTCCCGGAGACCTATTATGGTAAGGATGATAGCCCATATTCCCCCGATTACGAGGCCGATAACCGGTATCCACCCGAGCAGGAGGAAGGGTGTCGAACCATAGATTGCAGCCTTTTCGGTCTGCATAATATCCTTCCTGCCCCCGGCGATATACACAAAGATGTGAAGCCATAGACCCCATACCAGGATGAGGAATAGCCAGGCAATTATCACACTAAAAAAGACCGTGATAAAAACGACAACCGGATCTGCTACTCCCAACCCCATTTTCAGCATGGAAGGGATTGGGTTCTTCATAACCCCGGCAGCGCTGATGATAGCACTTAATAATCCGTAGAAGATGAGGATCACGATAAAATAAGCCAATACCGGGACAGCGGTATCTCCCCTTGATTTCCGGAATGTTTCGACAGGACTGAGCAGAAATCCCTTAATTTTTTCAATTACCTGGTTAATCATACAGATGATCTGTACGATAGTCAGTTATTTAAACTAACCGGGATGCTCTGTTTGGAAATCTGATAAAAAATCGGGGGTATTTTTAAATCCCGCAAATTATTTTCTATTTTTTTACCTGGGATATACCCTGTGTAATGACATAACTGGAATCGTTATTCCTTTCCGTACAATCACCACGGGTATTTCAGATATGAAGGAGATACGGGAGTGCTACCAGCGAAACGAGGATCACGAGCATGATGGTACTGATGGAAGTGGCAACAAAGGGCGCATATTTTTCGACCTTCCTGCCATTAAACAGTCTCTCAACACCCTCTTTTAAGATATAGCCACCGTCAAGCGGGACCATCGGGATCGCATTGAATATCCCGACATTGATGTTAATCCAACCGCACCAGAAGAGCAGGTGCACAGCCCCCCAGAAAACCCCGGGATATGGGACCGTATAATACCCGGTATCCGGTGTATCAAAGGCAAGGACCCTGAGGTACTGGCCTCCGGCGGTCATATCAAAAGGGACACTGATAAGGCGGAGGAACCCTATCGGGGAGAACACGTTCCTGACGGTATCGATTACAGGTCCACCATCGTAGTAAAAAACCCCCATAAACCCTGAAGCATGGGGTCCTAATTCGGGAGGCCAGGCGGTTAGATTGAGTGTATAATCTTTGATAGTGTTGTCTTTCTGGATTTGCAATACGGTTGTGTCACCGGGATGGGAAGAGTTGAGAATCGCACTGACTTCTTCCCGGGTAGCCACGGGGACACCATTCACACCGATAATCAAGGAGTCCTGGGGCACTCCTGCGCTGAATGCTGAATAATTCTGGTAGACGCCATGAACAACCGGTGCATTGGTAGGTACTGCTGCCCCCATCACAAAAATCAGGAGAACAAAACAGATGAACCCGACGACAAGGTTATTCATGATACCTGCGCCGAACATCCTCATTTTTGGCATCCCTTTGGCCTTATCGAGTTCCTCCTCATCGGGTTCCACAAAAAAACCGATCGGGATAACAGCGATGAGTGCCCCGATCCCCTTTACCTTGATGTTTTCGACACGGCAGAGGATGCCATGGCCAAATTCGTGGACCGCGATTGTCAGGACGAATGCAAACCAGACTGCAAAAGTTGAGGGTACATACTCGTTGATACCCGGCAGGAGGAGGATATTCTGGGGTTTGTAGATCCCTGTTGGTTCCGGCTGGAGCACCAGGGTGTATTGCAGGGCGAAAAACAGCAGGAATGTAATAAGGACTGATACCAGCACCACGATGATAACGCCGATGGATCCATAGATGCGAAGAATCGGACTTACCCGTGTGAACCAGTCAAAAAATGCAGTTTTACTGCTCTTAATAGCCATAATAGGGCCATAAAATGCAATATGGTCAGGGAATAGTTTTTTTGTATAGATAATGATAGCCACGGCTGCATAGATAGCGACCAACAAAATGAGGATCAGCAACCAGTTCATTCTATACATATGGAATGGCGAGCTACATAATGATGTGGAAACCTGCCAGGATGGAAGTTTTATTCTGAAATAATCAGGAGAAATCCAGAATACTCGCCTGTGACCGCTCTGCGATCATCTTCTCCACGGTTTTCCAGCTGTGCCTGGCGAACACCGGCGGCTTTCCTGAAGATTGTATCGCATTTGAAAGGAAGTCCACAGTTTTCTGATCAGATGGGTAACCGCTCCCGATATCCCCGTATTTTATCGAAAGTTCTTCTATTTCCCTGTCGCGCACTACTTTTGCCACGATACTTGCGGCAGATACGAGCGGGAATGACTCGTCTGCATGGTGTTCTGCGACAACGCGGCACTCACAACCAAGGAAATTCGTCACCGTGTGACCATATCTTTCCGCGATTACATCGCATGCATCGACATATGCAAGGTCAGGAGCGAGGTCTGTAATCACTGCTGCATGCAGCCTGGCGAGAAGTACATTCATCGTCATGGACTTTCTGCCCGAATCTATCTCCCCTGCGCTTACCACACGTAATGCTATGGAGCAGTGGCTGGTGATCTCGTCATAGATTTTGCTCCGCTTATCAGGAGACAGCTGCTTAGAGTCTTTAATGCCGATGCCAGGAAGGACATCCTCATGATCCGAGCCTACTGCGGCGACAACCATCGGGCCGAGGACCGCTCCTTTACCCGCTTCGTCTACCCCGCAGAACATAGTATTGGGTACCGGGAACATGATATTTTAATAATGGTATGTGTAATTTTCACCAAGTACCGACTACAAACCCGGTGGGTCCGGTTAAAAAAAGAGTGGATGGTTCTTAGATAAGCCCGAAAAAAATCATTCCGGTGGTCGTCACCATTATAACAAGGATTATAACTGCTATTTTTGCCTGGGTATTGGAACTTATTCCCGACGGGGTAACTTCCCTCCTTGCTTCATGTTCTTCTTCAAGGTGAGAGGTATTTTCTGATGTCTTTGGCGAGTGATGAGTTGTCATTGTTACTTATTTCGGCAGATCAAATATTAACCTGTTGAACCTCCCAGGTTTACCTCGAAAAAATGACCATGATTTAATTTACCCCGACACCTGGCCCCATGGTGTCTGCATCAGGCCAGGCGCGTTTTTTACCGGCTGTTTGCCCGTGGATAGTTTCTGGTCCCGGTTGCTGAACATTGCTTCCTGTGTTTTGAAAATGTGAGATATTTTTCGGGAGCTCTGGTTTCACCCATCTCAAGTCAGAGTTTCAAAGGGATCGTAGTGATGGTCGAGAATGGGACCTGCGGTGAAATGCCAAAGAAATCCGGGGATGCGGTACCCTTTACCTGGAGTGTAACCTCCCCCTTGGCGAGTGCACCAATGACTGCGCCTGGAATTGCGGAAGTTTTTATACTGACCGGGACTGTCACTTCATTTATCCCAGGCTTGATATCGAAACTCCCGCGCTCACCGTGCGAAATAAAGACCCATTCATCCCCATTCTGGTAATCTAAATCAAAATTGATGGATTTAAGGTTGATACCGAGTGGGTTGGGGTTGTCAATGCTCAGCGTTACCAGGAGGCCTATATTGGAGAGGTCGATGGATTCCACTGCAACTTTTTTTACTTCGATCTTCGGGTCTTTTATGAGCATCCCGCAACCGCTCAAAAGCAATGCAGCAGCTATCATCAAAAAGAGGAGTGCCAGATATCCTTGCATAACCAGTAATCATCATAACTTCTATTTTAGGTACCTCGCAGCCCGGGTGGATGAACTGATGTCAGAGACCGGTGCCTACCGGGTTGAATATCCTAAAACCTGGGGTATCCATGCCACCTGGAAAATGAGTCTGGTGTGTATACGCGGCATTGCCATCACTGGTACACTGCCTAAAAAAACAACAATTGATAAAAAGTGGCTCTTTAAAAATACTATAATAC
>JBAXTR010000183.1:0-5013 GCA_037130095.1 Methanomicrobiales archaeon | reverse complement strand
CGAGATCCAAAAATGAATCAATTTTACCAAATTGACCATGCAGATCTGCTAACAATAGCACATCCATCATGTAATATCATTCGAAGGGGTTGTAAAAAACCTTATCTCATGATCACACCATGAACCTGTCACTTTTTGCCTGAGTGCAAGGTTCCCGAGGACTTTCTGGACCTCTTTAATAATAGGACGCGGTTGTGTTCCTGAAAGCACTGTCCCAGGTAGCGGGAGGAACTGGTGGACATGAATATGCCCGTATTTCGAAATCCACCTGATTAGGTCAAGTGTTTTTAACTGGTCCTCTTCTTCTTCGAAGGGAAGACCCAGAATAAAATCGACTACGGGAGTCAGACCGTTTGCGTGACATAATTCTACAGCGGAGACTACATCGGACACCGAATGTCCGCGGTGAAGCAGGGAAAGGATACGGTCGCTACCAGACTGCGCGCCAAAGTGCAGCCGGGTGTTCCGGCAATACTTCCCGACAATCTCAAGCGCCTCACGGCAGATAAACTCAGGGCGGACTTCACTTGGAAATGTGCCAAAATAAATATTAGACCGTATTTTACTGAGCAATTTCCTGATTTTTTCAAATCTTGGGGACCTTCCGTTGGAGCCATACGCAAATGCATTCGGTGTGACGAAGCGTGCGTCCCTGATGTGGTTTGCGCAGGCGACGATTGAATCAATACTCCGGTGCCTCATTGTTCCTCCAAAGAGTGAAGGTGTCTGGCAATACCCACAGTGGAAGGGACATCCCCGTGTGCATTCAATATACCCTTTGATGTCGCTGAAGGGAGGATACGCATCAAGGAGAACACTTGTGTCGGGTGGTTGAAAGGTCTCCGATGTTGCGACACCGGGGGGGAGTACCGTATCTTCCGGCCCCATAATATGGTGAAGTAATGCAGGTAGTGTATGCTCACCTTCACCAACAACGACGTAATCTGCAAACGATGTCACCTTATGGTAACATGCAGATGCATAGGGACCCCCGGCTATTGTTATACACTCTGCACCCCTTATCTCGGACTCATATTTCCTTGCAGTAATAGAATTCAGACTGTAACAGGTAATATCCGCTGATGGAGCGCGAACAGGATCAAGTGTTATTCCATGGACACTACACGCAGCCCTTAGTGCAGCATAGGAATTCCTGGCTGCTGCTATGTCCCTCCAGCAGGTTTTCATCAACCTCTTTCAATTCTCTTCAGTTAGTAATCAATTCATCCAAAGAACGATTAAAATAATGTTCAGGCAGACTGGAGGTATCATCACTCAAGATGAGAGGGATTATCCCCACGGAGACCTATTCACGCAATAAACCACAAAGGGGCCAGTTATCAGGCACTGTATAAATCTTAATTATTATTAATACAACGGCCACTTTCGTATGAGGTGTCAACTTACTGAAAAATAACACTCAATTCAATTAAAAAATTTTAGCCCGGATGACCTTTTCTTATCTCCGGGGCGTTGATGCTATGCGACTCATGCACGGGTCCGGTAAGGGACTTGCTGATCAACGATCTTGTAGGTCTTTCCATCCTTCATTGTTACGGATACTTCAACACGGTCAGTTCCCTTGGTCCCCTGGAACGTAACAGTCTCACCTTTTTCCGGCTTTAGCTTCCTTGTTTCTGAAGTTCCATCACTCCTCGTAAATACCACATCACAGGAACTGACGAGGACCTGCCCGTTACCACCTCCAAATACGACATCCACAGTTGAATAAACCGAATCTTTCTGCATGACCTGGACATCAACTGCAGTATTAACAGGTAGCGTAACTACTGGTCCGGTTGTCATAGTCCCGGTAGGACTCTGCCCCTGGCCAGCGGGCGGAACAGGTACGGTGGCACAGCCTGCAAAAAGGATTGCCACCAGGACCAGAATACCAATAAATACCAATCGTTTCATAAAAATGGATTCGGCCAGGTACTACTTCATACTTTTGAAGTTAGTTTCCTGAACTTTCCTCGTACATCAGCTCACCGGTATCGCCGTTTACCGTAACCTGTGTGCCGGATTTAAGCTCTGTAACAGGGACCCCTATCCTGTCAATCATCGGGATGCCACCCATAATCGCCCCAACCGCAATAATTGGTTCGGCCTCTGTATTCACAATCGCTGCAGGGGCGTGCCCGTTTTTCGAAAGGGCATAAATAACATATGAACCCACGGTAGAACCTTTTCCATGGTCAAAGGCAATTACCCTGCCTGAAAGGTTCTGACCTTCAAGCGGATGGCCTTTTTCTACGATCTCGCCAGTATCAGGGTTCACACCAGACAGGAACGATATCGGTTCTGTACTTACCAGTAGTTCACCCGATGCACACCCTTTTACAATGCCCCTGCCTCGAAATATCACAATCGCACCTGATATATGTATGAAAATTGAGATATATTAGCAACATGGAAGAGACCGTCATAAATAACCCCCTGAATGAAGGGGAGCTGAAGTTGAAACTCAGGCTCCAGGATATTGAAGCACAGCTTCTGGAAGTTAAAATAAAAAATGACGAACTCTTACGGGATAATACACAGCTGAAACGAGAAAATGCCCAGTTAAAACGTATGCCGCTGTTCATTGCCGTTGTCGTTGACATCCTTGAGAACGGAGAAGTCTATTTACGACAGCAGGGTAACAACCAGGAATACCTGACGCATGTTAGTGCTGAAATTAGTAAAGAACTGAAACCCGGTACGAAAGTGGCGGTAAACAATGCACTCTCCATTGTAAAAATTGTGGGTAATGTTTTTGATTCACGTGTCCGTGTAATGGAGCTCGAAGAGTCCCCGAGTGTTACATTCAAACAGATTGGCGGACTCCTGAAGGAAATTGAAGAAGTGCGTGAATCCGTGGAATATCCGCTCACCAGGCCGGAAATCTTTGAACGTATTGGTGTGGAGCCTCCAAAGGGGATCCTCCTCTATGGACCCCCAGGAACGGGTAAGACGCTGATTGCAAAGGCTGTAGCCCACCAAGCCAAGGCCACGTTTATCAGGATGTCAGGGAGCGAGCTGGTCCATAAATATATTGGAGAAGGTGCCCAGCTGGTGCGCGAGCTGTTCACGCTTGCCCGTGAACGGGCACCATCAATTGTATTTATCGACGAAATTGATGCGGTTGGGAGTACACGGACAAATGACGGGACCTCCGGCAGTGCCGAAGTCCAGAGGACCCTGATGCAGCTGCTGGCTGAAATGGACGGTTTTAATAACCGGGGGGATGTCCGGATTATGGCTGCAACAAACAGGGTAGATATGCTTGATCCGGCACTTCTAAGACCTGGACGGTTTGACCGAGTTATTGAGATCCCATTGCCGGACCGGGATTCCAGGCTGGAAATCCTGAAAATTCATTCCTCCAAACTCCGTCTTGTTGGCGTTTCGCTTGAGGAAATCGCTGACATCACCGAAAACTCAACTGGTGCTGAAGTCCAGGCAATATGCCGGGAAGCAGGGATGATTGCAGTACGGAAAGAAGCTGATGAAATTGTCGCAGAAGATTTCCTTGCAGCAGTCCGGAAGGTCAGGAACGAAAGTGCGTTCGATGACCGGATGTACACCTGAATGCCCGAAAATAACATTTATTCGTTTTTCACGCCAGTCAATGCTAACTCGTCATAATTTGGGAGTTCCCGGCTCTGTGGAATTCCTTCCTGAATTAGCTTATTGTCTCAGCTCGTCTCATAATTTAATCACGCTCCTGGGGCTACGCCCCGCCGCTTTGACGACCCCGGTTGAGATAGAGACACATCCAAAATACTCTGGATTAATGAGATTTATGGAAACCCTACCCAAAGAATATCTTATTTGGGGGTGGGGGAAAGGAGGGGTTGAAACCCCCACCTTTCCGCGTATTTCCCCTTCAATTATTAAATATCAAAGAGGTCAATAGAGCGGAATTCCCAGTTATTTTTTTATATACTCTTGAAACACTCAAATTGAAACCACCACCTGGCGTCTAACAAGTCAGGTATAAACCAGGTATTTTGAAGTTTTTTTGCAGAGCAGTAACACTCATTTTTTTTAGAGGCCAAGAATCTGTACGGTTGACGGAACACCGCAGTCTTTTATTATTGGAAACTGATTATTCTCTTGGAAAAGCTCGAATGAACGTATTCTTTCTCCAGCGCGAAGGTATCAACCTGTATCACACCCTCTATGCTTCCGAGACATCCCGGAATGCTTTACGGTTTTATCATCCGGTAGAGAAGCATGGGGGGGTGGTCATACCCATCGAATCCCTCGTAAGCGGCCTGTCCATTGCCGGAGAACTTCGCTGGTATATACGTCGCTACATGCAGGATGTCCTGTTCGAGTTTCCAGGCGGAAATTACTGTACGCTGGCCCTTTCAAGACAGATCTATTATGACAGGGAGATCAAACCTGAAGAAGACTGGCCATTCCGCCGCCTTTATGTTATCCGTTACGGGCACCTGGTATCAGCAGAGCCAATAGATCAAGGGATTCTGAGGGGGAATTCTCCGGTCTTTTCCCTTGACATTGTCCGTTTTGAGGTATGGTGCACAGAACAGGAATATCTCGAACCCAGAAAATCTTCCTTTCATTCAGAAGATGGCGCGGAAGATGACACAGTACACTGATAATAAGGTCGTAAACCCGGTACGTCCTATAATCGCAACATG
The DNA here is from genome assembly GCA_037130095.1 of Methanomicrobiales archaeon. Lineage (GTDB taxonomy): Archaea > Halobacteriota > Methanomicrobia > Methanomicrobiales > Methanospirillaceae > CAIKOD01. The sequence continues at coordinate 361 of JBAXTR010000183.1, read as the reverse complement.
CTTCAGAAGTTCTAATCAACCAGGAAAACACAATAGCAGGCTGCGAGATTAAAATGCTGACGTTTGTAGGGCTGGGTCTGTATGACCTTGAAGATATTTCAACGAAGGGCCTGTTGGCTATCAGGAGTGCCGACGTGGTATATCTTGAGGCCTATACCTCACTCCTAACCGGGACATCTCCGGAAGAGATGGTTGGTTATTATGGTAAAGACTTACAAATCCTGAAACGGGAAGACGTAGAACAGCACCCTGAAGAATTCCTTTCTAAAGCACTGACAAAGAACGTGGTCTTCCTTACCGGGGGGGACCCGATGGTCTCAACGACCCACATTGATCTCCGGATCCGTGCTGCCCATATGGG
>JBAXTR010000182.1:0-5128 GCA_037130095.1 Methanomicrobiales archaeon | reverse complement strand
AGATCGTGACGGTGAACTCGGAACTGCAGGCAAAGATCGAGCAGCTCACGGGCATCCAGAACGACATGAAGAACCTCCTTGAAAACGTCAATGTCGGAACGATATTTTTAGACGACCGCCTTGCTATCAAGCGGTTCACCCGCGACGCAATAAAGGTATACCGGCTTGCTGCATCGGATAAAGGACGCCAGCTTGCCGATATCAGGTCAAATATCCCGGACGATGACCTGATCCCCGATGCCCAGGAGGTGCTGGATACCCTTGTCCCGCGGGAGAAGCAGGTACGGACAAATGGCAATGAATGGTACCAGGTCCGCATCATCCCGTACCGCACCTATGAGAACGTGATTGATGGCGTGGTGCTGACGTTCTCCGATATCACTACCCTCAAAGCAGTAGAAGCCGAGCTCCGGGCTACCCGCGACTATGCGCAGAGCATCGTGGACACGGTCAGGGAGCCATTGATCGTCCTGAACGGGAGGTTTGAGGTGGTTTCTGCAAGCCGGGCGTTCTACGAGACGTTCGGCGTTACGAAGGAAGAGACGCAGGGGCAGGAGTTCTATGAACTCGGGAACAACCAGTGGGACATTCCCCAGCTCCATGAGCTGCTGGAGACGGTGCTTCCGAAGGATAAGAGTTTTGAGAATTTTGAAGTCGGGCACGATTTCCCGGGTATCGGGCAGAGGCAGATGTTGTTAAACGCCCGCCAGATCCCCGGTGAAGCGGGTACGACGCAACTCATTCTTCTTGCTATCGAGGATGTCACGCATGCAGCCAAATCCAGGAAAAGATAAAAAGAGCCGGTAACAGGCACAGGAAGAGGAAATAACATGGCAGCAGGGAAGAAAAAACCGGAAGAGAACGGCCCGGCCTCACCGGGCATCAGGCGTTCTTTGCGGGCTGCTGCAGAGGAACATCTCGCACGTTCCCCGAAAGTTTCTCCCGACCTTACGGGGCAGACGCCTGAAGAACTCATCCATGAACTCCAGGTGCACCAGGTCGAACTCGAGACACAGGCCGAAGAACTCAGGAGGGCCCATCTTGCACTCACAGAGTCACGGGACAAGTACCTTGACCTCTTCGAATTCGCCCCGCTCGGTTATTTCACGCTCAACGACAGGGGATTAATTACCGAGGTGAACCTTACTGGTGCGGTCCTCCTCGCTGCTGAACGGAGCAACCTGGTACATGCACCGTTGAGTAATTTTTTTGCAGAAAAAGAACGCGACCAGTGGCACCGTGATTTCGTGGATGTGGTGAAAAAGGGGGAAAAACTGGCCTGCAACCCCACGCTCGTACGGGGTGACGGCTCAAGCTTCCCGGCACGAATGGAAGCAGTCCGGATCTCCGATCGCAGCGATGGGATGATCACCGTCCGCGTTGCAATCGGCGATATTACCGATATCCGGAACGTGGAAGAAGGGCTCAGCCTCGCGAAAAAGAAACTTGAACTCCTTACCAGCATCACCCGCCACGATATCAATAACCAGCTGATGACCCTCAACGGGTTTCTTGAGCTATTGCACAAAAAAGTCCCTGATCCTGATCTTTGCGACTATTTCTCCCGGATCGAAAAAGCAATCTTCCGGATCTCATCGATGATCCAGTTTACCAAAGAGTACGAGCAGATTGGCATCAATGCCCCGGCCTGGCAGAATTGCCGTATTCTTGTGGACACTATTGCAAAGGAAGCCCCGCTCGGAAAGGTCAGGATTAAGAATGACCTCCCGGCCGGGACCGGGGTGTTTGCTGACCCGCTGGTTGCCAGGGTCTTTTACAACCTGATGGACAACGCAGTGCGGTACGGGGGAAAGATCACGACCATCCGGTTCTCTGTTGACGAACGCGAGGGTAATCAGGTCATTGTATGCGAGGATGACGGCATCGGAATTCCGGCAGATGAGAAGGAGAAGATCTTCGAACGCGGGTTCGGGAAGAACTCCGGGCTTGGATTAGCCATATCAAGGGAGGTCCTCTCCATCACCGGTATTACGATCAAAGAGACCGGTGGACCCGGGACCGGAGCACGGTTCGAGATGACGGTGCCGGTGGGGATGTTTCAGCACCGGACACCTGGTGATCTGCCATGATCTCAATCCTTCTCGTCGATGATGAGACCGACCTGCTGGAAATTGCACGGTTATACCTTGAAGAGCAGCGAGGGTTCCGCGTTCAGTCTGCAGTCTCTGCAAAAGAGGCACTTCGCATGATGCAGGAAACCCCGTTCGATGTGGTGGTTTCCGATTACCAGATGCCGGTCATGGACGGCATCCAGTTTTTAAAAAAACTCCGCGGAAAAAAAGATCCTACCCCCTTTATTGTCTTCACCGGCAAGGGAAGGGAAGAGATTGTCATTGAGGCACTCAATGAAGGGGCAGATTTCTACCTCCAGAAAGGTGGTGAACCAAAATCACAGTTTGCCGAGTTATCCCATATCATCCGGAAGGTGGTCAGGCAGCACCAGGCCGAGGATGAACTCGGGGAGAGCGAGGAGCGTTACCGCCGGATTTGCGTCGGGCTGACCGATTACATGTATACCGTCCAGGTCAGGGACGGCCGGGCTGTCAGCACAACGCATGGCACAGCATGCATCGCAGTGACCGGTTATAATGCCGAGGAGTTTGCAGCAGATCCCACCCTCTGGATACACATGGTCTTTTCAGAGGACCGTGACCGCGTGATCAGTCACTTCAGCATGGTCCTGTCAGGAAAAACTGCCCCCCCGGTTGAACACCGGATTGTTCGAAAAGACGGCCGGGTCCGCTGGGTGCGGAACACCCCGGTCCTCCAGGTTGACCCTGTGACCGGCAACCTCATCTCATACGACGGGATGATAACCGACATCACCGAGCTCAAGCAAGCTGAGGAGGCACTGCAAAAAAACAGCGAAGAGCTCTATGCCTCCTATGAGCAGCTGACCGCTTCAGAAGAGGAACTCGGGGCTAATTTAGATGAAATGACACGGCAGGGGATGGCTCTGCGGGAGTCAAAACGGGAACTTACCAATATTATCGAGTTCCTTCCGGACGCAACCCTTGTTATTGACCGGGAAGGGACGGTGATTGCATGGAACCTTGCGATGGTTGAGATGACGGGTGTTCCTGCAGAACAGATGATCGGGAAGGGGAATTATGAATATGCCCTCCCGTTCTATCACGAACGGCGCCCCATCACGATCGACCTCGTCCTTCACGATGACCCGGATGTTGTTGCAAAATACCCGGTCATGCAGAAGGAAGGCAGGTCCCTGCGCTCCGAGATCTTCATCCCGCACCTCAACCGGGGCCGTGGGGCACATCTCTGGTTTAAGGCATCCCCGCTCTATGATACGGCCGGGAAGCTCATGGGAGCGATCGAATCCATCCGGGACATTACCGATCGCAGGCAGGCACAAGAGGCACTGCGGGTCCTCGGCGCTTACAACCGCAGCCTGATCGAAGCAGGCTTAGACCCGCTCGTAACGATTAATTCTGACGGCAAGATCGCGGATGTAAACACTTCCACCGAAAAGGTAACCGGGTACTCAAGGGAAGAACTGATCGGGACAGATTTTTCGGACTATTTCACAGAACCTGATAAAGCCCGGGAAGGGTACCGGAAGGTGTTTGACGATGGAGCTGTGCGGGATTACCCACTTGAAATCAGGCACAGGAATGGGACAATAACCTCAGTCCTGTATAATGCCACAATTTACCGGGATGAAACAGGGACTGCACTGGGTATCTTTGCCGCAGCCCGCGACATCACCGATCGGAAACAGGCGGAAGAATCCCTACGGGTGGCGAACAAGAAGCTCAACCTCCTCTCTTCCATCACCCGTCACGACATCAACAACCAGCTCACCGTACAGATGGGATACCTTGCTCTCCTCGAAAAGCAACAGCCCGATCTTTTGTCCACTGAGTATTTCCTGAAGGTAGCAACCGCTGCAAGACGCATCTCGTCCATGATCCAGTTCACCAAGGAATACGAAAACATTGGGGTTACTGCCCCGTTCTGGCAGGATACACGTTCACTTGTGGACGTCGCTCTGAAGGATGCCCTGCCCGGGCAGGTGACGGTGAAAAATGATCTCCCTGCAGGAGTGGAAGTATTTGCTGATCACCTTATTACACGGGTCTTCTATAACCTAATGGACAACGCGGTCCGATACGGGGGAAAGATCACGGTCATCCGGTTCACGATGGAGGATTCGGGAAATGATCATATCCTCGTATGTGAGGATGACGGTGTGGGTGTAGCAGCTGATGAGAAGGAGAAGATTTTCTACCGTGGGTTTGGGAAAAACACCGGGCTCGGCCTCTTCCTTGGAAGGGAGATCCTCAGCATCACCGGCATTAAGATTTGCGAGACGGGGGAACCCGGGAAGGGAGCACGGTTTGAGATGACAGTGCCGAAGGGGATGTGGCGAACCGCGGAAACAGGAAATGCAGGGAACTGATGACACCACAGGAAAAGAAGGATGAAACGGTGGGAAAAAGAGCAGGAGGTACCCGGACGATCAGGGGGGGGATGCAGAGGAGCAGCTCGAACGCACCCTGGAGCGACCTCCAGGCCTTGAAGGGCAATCTACGGAAGAACTCCTCTATGAACTCAGGGTACATCAGGTCGAACTCGAGACGCAGGCTGAGCAACTCATGGCAGCCCAGTTCGCTCTCGAGGAGTCGCGGGACCGGTACATTGACCTGTATGAATTCGCTCCCACCGGTTACCTCACGTTCACCGACAAGGCATTAATTACCGTCGTGAACCTTACCGCTGCGGTGCTCCTCGGTGTTGAGCGGAATGACCTGGTCAACCATGGGCTCGGACGGTTCATCGCTCCCGGAGACCATGAAGTGTGGGACCAGTATTTCACCGACCTGCTAAACCAGGGAAAAAAGCTTACCTGCACCCTGACGCTCATGCGGGGTGACGGCTCAACGTTCCCTGCCCGGCTGGAAGGGGTCAGGACAAGCAGCAGCGGCGGAACGACTACGATCCGTATCGCGATTAGTGATATCACTGATATCTGGCAGATTACGGCACTGCAGGAGAGAGAGGAAAAGTACCGCCGCCTCTTTGAAACTGCACAGGACGGTATTATTATCGTTGAAGAAGAGACGGGAAAAATTATCGATGTCAATAC
>JBAXTR010000181.1:0-5163 GCA_037130095.1 Methanomicrobiales archaeon | reverse complement strand
ACTGTTTTGTGGCATTTATAAATATGAAGGTCAGGCCAGAGGAATCTCTCAAAATTGAAAATATTGTAGCCTCGGCGAAGGTGACAGATTATCTGGATCTTCCCATGCTTGCATCCAATATCAAGGATGCTGAATATAACAAGAAACGATTTCCGGGCGTCGTTATAAGGATGCAGAACCCCAAAATTGCCGCACTCGTCTTCGGGTCAGGGAAGGTAGTTCTGACCGGGGCAAAAAGTGTTGAAAGCCTCTCTGCAGGTCTTGAAATACTCGGCAATCTCCTGCGCGAACTGAAGATTGATATCCCTACAGACCTCACCTACAAGATACAGAATATTGTCACATCGGCAGATCTTGGTGCAGGAATTAACCTGAACAAGATTGCCGTAGGGTTCAACCTTGACCGGATCGAATATGAACCGGAACAGTTCCCGGGCCTCGTATACCGGCTTGAAGTTCCAAAAGTAGTGGTCCTCCTCTTTGGCTCTGGAAAACTGATCATTACCGGGGGAAAACAACCCGAAGATGCCCGGGCTGCAGTCCTGAAGATCGTATCAGACCTGACAAATCTCGGCCTCCTTTCAAGCTAAACCTTATTATTTTTGTTTTAATTTTTCCGGTTTAAACATGAAATTATTCATTTCTACCCGATTATCCAGATCAGAATAATAATATTTTTATATATAATTTGAAAATACATATACAACACACCGGGAGATGTTGATGAAATCCAAAAATGTGCTGTACTTTACACAGCGGGAAGAAGAATTTGCAGATCTTCTCACCAGAATCGGGACTAAGCGGAACGTTTCAAAAGTCCTTGTCTATCTTGCAAACACCCCGGAAGCCACATCGCGGGATATCGAACGCGGTACTGACCTCAGGCAACCTGAAGTGAGCATTGCGATGACGGCCATGATGGAGCAGAAATGGGTTGAAAGCAGGGAAAACAAGGCTGAAAATAAAGGGAGACCTGTAAAAATTTATAAACTCGCCCTACCGATCAGCGAAATTATGGACCGTATTGAGCGGGATAAAATTGCTGAAGCAAACAACCAGTTGAAGATGATCAAGCAGTTACGGGACTATATTTCAGAATAAAAATACCCGCAGGAGATGAATGCCGGACAGCATTCACGAATAATTAATTCTTTTTCTATCACCGATTTACCATGTCTATCAGTACTTTTCGGTTAGGGCTTTTTCCGTATATATTTTGTTTAAGGGACGTCATTGCACATTGATAGAGAAGGTTGCAGATAAGCTCTCAATGGTGAAAGGTGAAAATGCCAAACGTCTGATGTAATTCAATAGAGATGAATGAAATGTAGTTGGACCTGGCTCACTATCTTCTCCTTATTGTTACCCCTTTCTCATTCATGGGCGGGGTTTTGTGCTCAAGGATTATGCAATATTTTTCACGTTTTAATTGCTGAAAAGGCCTTACAATCCACGTGACCACAGACGCGGAACATTGAAGAAATGGAATGAAAACAAGCGGGCCTGAAGGGATTTGAACCCTTGACCTACAGATTAAGAGTCTGTCGCTCTACCGAACTAAGCTACAAGCCCGCGAAGTGACTCAATATAGTGGTCTATCCTCTCGAATAAAACTTTCGTATTACCTTTTCATACGTCGGATTCAGTTGAGTGTCAGAATTGCCGGAATCAGCCAGTTCGTGTATCAAACTTAATATCCTGATGCGTTACATTGTTTTGTACATGGCAGAGGTCTCGCAACAGTCTGTCCCGCGGGTAAAATACGCCGTATTCGGGGCGGGAATTACTGGGTACAACATCATCGTGGAACTCCTGAAAGAAAATGCGGGACTCCTTGTAATTGACCGTGATGAACAACGTGTCAAAGAGTTGCGGGACAGGAATATTGATGCAGTAAAAAAAGAATTCACCGAACAAAACCTTCTCCTCGGGATCCCGGAATTTGAAATTGCCTTCGTTATGACCGGTGACCACGCGACCAACCTTTCAGCAATACGGGCTATCAAGACCCGGTATCCTTCTGCACATGTTGTTGCCCGTGCAGTCGATCCGCTTGGAATCGTTGCACTTGAATCTGCAGGTGCGGAGTTTGTGTTTTACCCACCACAACTCATTGCGAAAAACGCCCTTTTCCAGATCAATAAGCTGCATGCAAATAAGATCTCGCAGCGGCTCTACAACATCCTTGCCGGCTGGGAAGGTACCCTTGGGATCATCACCCATAAAAATCCGGACCCTGATGCGATCTCCAGCGCGATGGCACTGGCAGCGATCGCACGGAATGCAAACCCGCAAAAACTTACCTGCAGGATTTTTTACGAGGGCGTTATCGGACACCAGGAGAACCGCACCATGGTCAACCTGCTTGAGATCCGGATGGAACGGATGACCCCCCAGGAGGTGCAGGAGTGCAATTTTCTCGCACTGGTCGATTGTGCCGGGCCGGGCATCAATAACTCGCTCTCACCACGGACACATATTGACATTATCCTCGACCACCATAAAGACGGGATGCACAGCGAGGCCACGGCCGGCTTTGTCGATATCAGGCCAGGCCTCGGGGCCACGGCAAGCATTCTTACCCAGTACCTCCAGGAACTCGACATCCCGGTTGATAAATTCGTTGCCACCGGTCTGCTCTACGGTATCAGGTCAGACACGAAGGATTTCAAACGAAATGTCACCCCGCAGGATATGAACTACGCCGCATTCCTCCTCCCGCTTACCGATGCAGACCTGCTGGACAAGATCATGTCCCCGTCATTATCACAGGAGACGCTTGATGTCCTCGGTTCAGCAATACGGAACAGGAAGATCAGGAGCGGCTACCTGTTTTCCAATGTCGGGTACATACGGAACCGTGACACCCTCCCCCAGGCAGCTGACCTCCTGATTAATCTTGAAGGTGTCAATACTGCCCTTGTCTATGGTATCACCGATGAAGCGATCATCATGTCTGTCCGAAACAGGGACATCAGGCTTCATATTGGCAACGTGCTTGCCGAGGCATTCGGTGATATCGGTGAGGCCGGGGGCCACCCGAATATGGCGGCAGCTACCATCCCGCTTACGTTTTTCTCGAGGGCTGAAAACAAGGACCAACTCCTTTCCCTTATCATAGACCCGGTACTACGGAAATTTACAGACATCGTGGGACTTGAAAACGAGGGGAAAAATGAAATTTGAAGAATGGGAGCCATTATACGAGGAGATCCTCGCATACTTCTCTTTTGACCGGAAATCTGATGAAGAGTCCGCAGTCCTCCTGCAACAGCTCCTGATACGGGATGATATTGATGCACTCAAGGAATGTTGCGAAGGAAAAAGTGTTACCGTCTGTGGGAACGGACCAAGCCTCCCCCGCGAGCTGGATCGAATTGAAGGGACCGTATTCGCTGCAGATGCGGCAGCACTTGTGCTGATGGAGAATGGAATCAGGCCTGACGTGATTTTTTCCGACCTGGACGGGGCAGACGAACGATACCAGGACATGAACTGGAAAGGGACCATTATCGTAATCCATGCACATGGTGACAACCGGCACCTGGTCCAATACTGGGTACCACGGATTATCGGGCAGGTGGTCGGGACGACCCAGGGTACACCCATCCAAAATGTTTACAATTTTGGTGGGTTTTCAGATGGTGACAGGGCAGTATTCGCAGCCGATGAACTCGGTGCATCCCACATCACCCTCATCGGATTTGACTGTGATGACCCTTCTGTCGATCCAATAAAACGGGGAAAGCTGATGTGGGCCCGGAAACTACTGGCACGTATAGGATATGCCTGCTGACGCGTGGATAATTGACGGGTACGTCGATGAGCCTGCCTGCCTCGGCGTCCCACCTTACATTTCACCCTATATCAGGACCACTGCCGGAGTCTTGATTGAACAGGGACATGATGTACATTATAATACAATTGACCAGGTAAGGACTGACCCGTACCTCTTTACGTCAATTTCTAAAGCTGACATTGTAGTAATGATTGCAGGTGTGACCGTCCCGGGGAAATATATCGGCGGTACACCTGCTTCACTTACCGAAATTCAACAGGTCGGGCTCCAGATCAGGGGGCCAAAGAAATATATCGGCGGACCCATTGGATTTGGGTATTCACCAGGCGGAGGAGAAAAGGCAATAAAACAGGCAATATCCGGGTTCGATCACCTGCTTACGGGATCACCCCCTGAAGCACTGTATTCCCACCTTGCCGGGGGCCGGCCTGAAGGGAAGACCGATTATTCACTATCTGACAAATGGAGTATCCTCGGGAGCCGGATAATTAAAAATCACCCTTCGTTTCCTTACCTGATGTGCGAACTCGAGACAGCAAGGGGTTGTGCACGCGAAGAGACCGGGGGGTGTTCATTCTGCACGGAACCGTTTTATGGCCCACCGGTATACCGTCCGACAAAAGGGGTTATCGATGAAGTTAAATCCCTGTACAGTGAGGGTGCAAGGCATTTCAGGCTTGGGAGGCAACCCGATCTTCTGACTTACCAGGCAGGAGGAGGAGAATTCCCGGCTCCTGACCCTGAAAAACTCCAGGCCCTTTTTGCAGGAATACGCGAAAATGCACCTGATCTCCTTACACTTCATATCGATAACATCAACCCGGGGACTATCGCACGTCATCCGGATGAAAGTCGTGAAGCACTCTCGGTCATCGTCAGGTACCATACTCCAGGTGATGTTGCAGCGTTCGGGATGGAAACTGCTGACCATGAAGTCATCAGGATGAACAATCTGAAGGCCAACCCGGGTGAGGTAATGGAAGCGATACGTATTGTCAATGACGTTGGTGCTGCAAGGACTGAAGGCATCCCGGAACTTCTCCCGGGACTTAATTTTATCAGTGGACTTCCCGGTGAAACTCTGGAGACTTTTGAGCATAACCAGCAATTCCTAACACAGATCCTACAGGGCAGGACTCTTATCAGGCGGGTAAATGTACGACAGCTGATGCCATTCCCTGGTACCCGGGCCTATGACAGCAACACGCTTGGCCTCCATGATGCAGGGTTCAGGGCATTTAAAGAATTTGTGAGGACTAAATTTGACAGGCTGATGCTCGAGCGTGTTTTCCCGATTGGCACAATATTCCGCGACTTGATCATCGAAACTCAGGGGCAGGTTTCCTTCGGGCGACAGATAGGGT
>JBAXTR010000180.1:0-5210 GCA_037130095.1 Methanomicrobiales archaeon | reverse complement strand
ATATGGAAAGGAAGGGAATGTTACTCGTAGGGCATGGAAGCAAACTCCCCTACAACAAAGAACTCGTTGAATCCACCAGTAAAATTGTCCAGGAAAGGCACCCCGAGTACATCGTGAAATGCGCATTCATGAATATGAACTCTCCAAGTATCGAGGATAGCCTCAATGAGTTCAAAAAGGAAAAAATTGATGCACTCGTGGTTGTCCCACTCTTCCTTGCCAAAGGTGTGCATATCCTGAAAGATATTCCCGGACTGATCGGTCTCCCGGAAGGTACACAAAAAGGCACATTCGCAATGAATGGTAGGGAAATTCCCCTTGTATATGCTGAGCCGATCGGGTCAGATCCGCTGCTTGCGGACCTTATGGCTAAAAACGCCAAAAACGCATTAGCCCTGATCTGAATAAAAAATGGACCTGCTCGTCCTCGATACCATCCATGGTGGTAAAGAAATAGGTGATGCCTTGGTAGCCTCAGGGCATCACGTGGACATGATAGATGTTTACCGGGGAACCGGGGCAGGGGATACTCCGATCCTTACTAGGAATTCATATGACAGGATGATCGTTCCAGTCCACCTCAACCCTGATCATCCAATCCTGAAAAAATTCCAGGATACTCCGCGGATCTCTCATCATGAAGCCGTGAAATGGATCCTTGATGAACAGGTTCCGTCACCCATGATCGAGGTTACCGGGGCACAGGGGAAGACAACAACTGCCCATGCAATTGCCCATATATTACCCGGGTGCGGTATACTCCATACCTCAAGCGGAACCTACCGCTACCCCGAAAAGGAAAAACTTTTCAGAAAGAGTATCACACCTGCCTCCCTGCTTACCGTTGTGAAGGCCGCAAACGACCAGTGTTGCTGGCTCGTTGCGGAAGAGTCCCTTGGAGTTACCGGGGCAGGGGAACTTACCATCATTACTTCCGGCCTTGACTACCGGGTCGCCGCAGGAAAGAAATCAGCACTTGCAATAAAGATAGGATCCACATCCCATGCCAGGAGACTTCTCGTCGCCCCCAGAGTTCATACTTCCCACCCGGATACGGTCCATGCAGATGAGATAATCCGGATTGAGGGGGACCGTTGCGATTACAGTTACCATGGAATCGACGGATCGTTTGAAAATCCCCTTCTGGAACTGGCCGGTTATAAAACACCATTAATGATTGCTGCAGCCGCCGGATGCATGCTCGATTTTGATCCAGGCGCGCTCAGGAGTTTTACTGCATTACAGGGCAGAATGGAAGTCACAACAGAACAGGGTCATCAGGTTATCGACAATTCAAACAGTGGGACAACCAGGGAGACAACCCTGGAGGCTATACGTTATACACGATCGGTATCAGGGGACAAGAACCTGTTACTTGTCATCGGGCAGGAAGCACACGCGGTATGTGAAGGGTTCCAGGCTGAAGAAATTATACGCACCATCGAAGCGGTCAGGCCGTGCCAGACCATTATTGTCGGAGACCAGTACAGGAACGAGTATATGGATTCTTCTCTAACCAGATATCTGGAAACTGACAAGATTGTCTATACCAGCAGCTTCCGGGAAGGGAGATCTCGTGCTCTCGCATCCCCGGGAGATGCCTGCGTGGTACTTGCCGTTAAAACATGGAGATAACCGGATGAAATACATGCAGCCTCGGCCGAGTTCAATTGTTGCCGCACTCTATACTGCAAGGGACCTCGAGGTGGATGTCGCCATCCTGCATGGCCCTTCGGGCTGTTCCTTCAAACATGCCCGTCTCCTTGAAGAGGACGGGTTACGGGTACTAACTACTTCCCTTGCCGATAACGAGTTTATTTTTGGTGGTCATGACCCGCTGGTCACTGCGCTGCAATACGCAGAACGGGAATTTTCACCTGGCAGGATGGCAGTGGTAGGGACCTGCGTGTCCATGATTATCGGTGAAGACCTTGTTTCCGCTGTGGACGACTCAGGGGTAAGCACTCCGACAATTACCGTAGATATCCATGCAGGATACCCTGAAAATATCGATGGTGTTATTGCAACACTGGTGCCGGCTGCAGAGGCGGGCTGGATCAGTGCAGAAGAACTCGACCGCCAGAAATATGTGCTTGCAAAAGCCAACGAGGTAGAACGCCTCAGGGGGGCGGCAAGCCAATCATATATTGAGCCCTCGCGGGGAGACCTGAAGCACAAGGTCGCCGGTGATCTCCTTGGCCGGATAAAAAAAGGAGAACGGGGGGTGGCAGTCCTCAATGCAAAAAAAGAGACGGCCTACATGTTCGCCGATGAACTGATAGCCCTCCATGATGTCCGCCCGGATGCAGATATCACCTATATCGCAAACCTCGAAGAACGTGGTCTTCCGAAAGTCAGGCGGGATGCAGAAAGAATCAGGAACGCATTTTCTGAAGCAGCTGTCCCATTTGAAACAATCGGGGCTCTTGATGAGTACGGTGCGAACGGGGAGGCCCTTGGGAAACGGATCAGGGAGCTTGACCCGGACTATGCACTCCTCGCCGGGGTCCCCCATGCAATTCCCCCGGAATTTACTGAGAATACGTGCTGTTATTCCATCACCAACGGACCCCGTCAGGTAGCACCCTTAAAAGAGATTGGTCACCAGTTCGTGGTTGTTGAGATCGACCTTCACCCGAAAACACTTGGTGTACGGCACGTGGTGGAGAGCGAATTTGGCGCTGTGCTCCGGAGTCTTGTATGAAGGCAGTCCTTATTTCAGGGGACAGGTCTGGTTGCGGAAAGACAAGCATTTCCCTGGCACTTTCTTCTCTTCTTTCCCGCAGGATGAAAGTACAGACGTTCAAAGCAGGGATGGACTACATCGACCCTTCATACCTAACCGGTGTTACGGGACGACCATGCCGGAACCTTGACAGCTTTGTCATGACACCAGAGGAGGTATCGTCGGTATTCACCCATGGGTGCAAAGGTGCGGATTTTGCCCTGGTCGAAGGTGTCCGGGGCTTGTTTGAAGGGGCCGAGGCACTGAACGATACCGGGAGTACCGAAGCAATCGCCCGTGCCCTCGACCTCCCGGTGGTACTGGTAATTAGTGCCCGGAGCATTACCCGGAGCGCAGCGGCCATTGTGAAGGGTTTCCAGGCATTTTCGCCAGATGTGCGAATCAAGGGAGTAATCCTTAACAACGTCATGGGAAAAAAACATTCAGAAAAAGCAACCTCTGCTATTGAGCACTATTGCAGGGTCCCGGTTATCGGGGCAATTCCACGTATGGAAGAGATGGAACTCACCATGCGGCACCTCGGCCTTGTGCCCTTTATAGAACAACAGGGGACAAGTGAATTTGAAAAGAGGATAGAGAGAGTGACGGGGCTGATAGAAGAGCATGTATCCCTTGATATGCTCGTGAGCATCGCATCTGATCTCCCGGATATTTCGGACGAGGTGAAGCTTATTCGAGAGGAACATGCCCCGGATACAAGGATTGCAGTAGCCCGGGATGAGGCGTTTAATTTTTATTATTCGGATCTGTTTGATGTCCTGCCAGCACTTGGGGCCAGTGTAATACCGTTCAGCCCGATAAAGGAACGCCTACCCGATGCGGATGGGTATATTATTGGCGGGGGCTATCCTGAATTATTCCTTCCTGAACTTGAGTCAAATGCCCAGACGCGTGAGGCGATCCATGAACAGTCAAGGAATAATGTACCAATTTACGCTGAATGCGGCGGACTGATGTACCTCACTGAACAAATCCGCCTGAAGGAAGGATGGCAGGGCCATTCACAGGAACGGGTTTACGAAATGGCAGGGGTCTTTAAAGGTGAAACCAGAATGCCTGCGCGTCGTGTTGTCAGTTACGTTGAGGGAAAAAGTGCTGCAGGCTGCCCACTCGGTGCCGGAATTTTCAAGGGACACGAATTTCATTATTCAGATGTCTGCCTGGCCCCCGAAACAAGTTATGCGTACAAACTTACCCGCGGGACAGGAATAGATGGAATATACGACGGGGCTGTCATTGGACAGACCCTTGGTAGTTATACACACCTCCATCCAGTGTCAGCAATAGGAATGTTCAGGCATTTTGTAACCAGATGCAGATCCCGGAACTAGAAGAAGACAGGACAGAAGTTGAATCGTATTTCTTGGCCTTACAATTTTTTATACCAATATCCCCCGTTTTCCGTGTTCCCTGCGGTTAGTACTGGCGAATTGGCGTACAATCATTTGAGAGGTAAAAAATACTAGAAAATGTACAATATAATGATATGCTGATCTATATCGATGGCCAGTTTTTACCGCGGGAACAGGCGAAGATATCTGTGTTTGACCATGGGCTCCTGTATGGGGATGGGGCTTTTGAAGGTATCCGTGCATACAACGGAAGAGTTTTCCGGCTCATGGAGCATGTTGACCGGCTATATGATTCGGCAAAGACCATCGATCTTACCCCTCCAATATCAAAAGAAGAGATGGCAAAGGTTATCCTGGAGACGTTAAGAAAAAACAATTTAAAAAACGGGTATATTCGTCCGATTGTGACTAGGGGTGTAGGCGACCTTGGTCTGGACCCTCGTAAATGTGAGAAGGCAACCGTCATCTGTATTGCTGTTGAATGGGGTGCAATGTATGGAGACCTTTATGAAAAAGGTCTTGTAGGGGTCTCCGTTTCCATCAGGAGAAATGATGCAAGTGCACTCCCGCCAAATGTAAAGAGCCTCAATTACCTGAATAATATCCTTGCAAAAATAGAGGCAAATTACAAAGGAGGTGACGAGGCAATCATTTTTGATACCAATGGTTACCTCTCAGAAGGTTCAGGGGATAATATTTTTGCAGTGAAAAACGGCATCATTGTCACACCGCCTACCCTCAACAACCTCCGGGGCATCACCCGGGCGGTGGTCCTTGAAATTGCAGAATCCATGGGGATTACCGTGAAAGAACAAAATATGGGGTACTTCGATCTATACACTGCAGATGAAGTGTTTGTTACCGGGACCGCTGCCGAAGTGGCACCCATTACCGTGATCGACGGCAGGAATATTGGCACAGGTAAACCGGGCCCGGTTACCAGGCAGTTTATTGCCGCGTTCAAGACAATAACTGAAACTGAAGGGACTCCAATCTACTGATTATTTTCCAGATTTTGTCCCTTCGGACCTACCTGTTCCACAACCTATTTTTACGAGTAATAGAAAGTAGTTAAAGCAACTTATCACAAAGGCGCTGCTATAGTGTAGTCC
>JBAXTR010000018.1:0-16207 GCA_037130095.1 Methanomicrobiales archaeon | reverse complement strand
CTGTTGACATCTATGATAGCTAATAATTGAAGGGGAAATACGCAGACAGGAGGGGGTTTCACCCCCTCCCTTCCCCCACCCCCAAATAAGATATTCTTTGGGCATGGTTTCCATAAATCTCATTAATCCAGTGTATTTTAGATGTGTCTCTATCTCAACCGGGGTCGCCAAAGCGGCGGGGCGGAGCCCCAGGAGCGTGATTAAATCATGAGACGAGCTGAGACAATAAGATAATCCAGGAAGGAATTCCAAAGGGCCTTTTTCTCAATATACAGGTTCTACCGCTACTTGCCGACCTTTACAAGCATTTCTTCGAGACTTGGATAATGTGATTCGATCCTCTCAACCCTGCCTCCTTTGGAGGCAATAATGCCCGTGCAGGTATTCAGTTCCTCAATTGATTCAGCAGGTATCCTGTAGAGGCCGCCTTCAAAGGTATATTCCCTGCACCCCCTGATCGTGTTGATATCATCGATACTAAACGTGATCGTGTAACTGATCGAGCCAAACATCTCACGGAGCTCGTTCATGGTCCCCATGGCGACCATCTTCCCCCTCCTGAGGATCATCACCTTATCACAGATTGTTTCGACCTGGAAGAGGTTATGGGCCGAGAGCACAATTGTTTTTTTCTCGTACCTGAGGTCCTTTAAGAAGCCGATAATATATCGTGAGGTCATCGGGTCGAGCCCTGAAGTTGGCTCGTCATAGATCAGGACTGACGGGTTATGCATAAGGGACCGTGCAATGGCGACCTTACGTTTCATCCCTTTTGAAAACTCCCCGATTTTTTTTCCGTTTGGTTCAAGTGAAAGGGCGGCCAGCAACTGGGTCCTGCGACTGGTAATTGTCTCCTGGTCGAGACCGTAAATCTCGCCAAAAAAGCGGAGGTAGTCTTCGACTGTCATTGTTTCGTATAACCGTGATTCTTCAGACAGGTACCCAAGGGCCGCCTTGATACCGTCCGGGTTCCTGACCACGTCAATGCCATTCATGGTAAGGTCTCCCGAGGTCGGGGTGATCAGACCTGACAATATCTTGAGCAGCGTGGTCTTACCTGCCCCGTTATGCCCGATCACACCAATAATCTCTCCCTCTTTAAAATCGAAGGAGGTGTGGTCTAGTGCCGGTACCAGCGAGTATATCTTTGTAAGTTCACGGGCGACGATCATCTGACTGGAATCCTTAGCTTAACAGTCCTCTACCTTTAGTGTATTATAGCTGATGAACATACCATTCTGATATTTGGAGGTGGAGATGGGGTATTCCCGGGACATCCTCACGATTGCGAAATGGGAAGTAAAACGGTCTGTCGGGACGATGGGGAAAAATGTACTCCCGGTTGCCGTTATCCTGATTGTTCTTCTTATCGCTGTGACCGGGTTTACTGCAAAGAGCGGTCTCCACCTGCAGGATGGGATATACAAGGTCGGTACGGACGATCCGGAGCTGGCGTCACTGTTCTCCGGCGATGCACGTTTTTCTGTTGACCTCGCTGATACGGGGACAATCCAACGCAACCAGGACTATTACGACCTGATGATTTTCAACCGGGTGGTATATGTCCATGATAATGACCGGGGAAAGGCTGCAGCGAAAACAATGGAGCGGGACTATTCCAAGTACCGGTCAAATGTATACAACCAGCAGTCCGACCTGTTTGCAGCCTACCCGCTATGGATTGATATCCAGTATGTTGTGTCGGAGCTGAATTTTACCGCGACACAATCCGGCCAGCAGGTATCGGTCCGGCCAAGGTCAAACCAGGTCCCGACTCCCTCCGGCCCGGTCGAACCCGTCACTCTGCCTGACGCCTCAATTGGTATATCGAGAGAAGAACTCCGGAGTAATCTCCAGCAGTCAACGTCCCAGAACAGCCAGATCTCCCGTTATACTGACATGTTCTCGGGTTCGGGAAATCCCCTCGGTAGCTACAAAACACCAGACCAGCTCTCTCCGCCGTTGCCCTTTGATTCGATTATTCTCGTCTTCCTGTTCATCTTCCCGCTCTATTTCATGTCCCAGTTTTACATGATGAGTATCATGAACGAACGTGTAGGTCGCCGGGGGGAACTCCTGCTCTCGACCCCCGCCAGGCCATCGGCGATCATCCTCGGCAAGGCACTCCCCTATTTTGTTGGAATGGTCGGGATTTCGGCGTTACTTACGCTTTGGATTAAGGCATCTCCCACCATCGTCCTCCCGCTAATCCCTGTCATTCTCTTCTTTCTCGCCGTGGCCCTCCTGATTGGAATGATATCGAGAAGCTTTAAGGAACTCTCATTCATCTCGATATTTTTCTCGACCATTGCCACATCATACCTCTTCTTCCCGAGTATTTTTGCAAATATCCACGTTGTAAGCCTGATATCACCGCTTACCCTGATCGTCCTCACCCTGCAGGGGACTGCCTTTTCGGCGACTGACTACCTGTATTCAACATCCCTGTTCTGGCTTTCAGCGGCTGTGCTTTTTTACGTAGGGGTCGTGAATTTCAGGGAAGAGAGGCTTTTTTCACAATCTGGCCTTTTTGCGAAGACCAGTGATTTTATCGCAACCACGCTCTCGTTTAAGAGGCCATATATCTCTCTTTTCCTGTTTAACGCCTTCCTGATCCCGTTCGTTTTTATGGTGCAGCTGATGCTGCTTGTCCTCTTCTTCAACCTCCCGATGCCGCTCTCCCTCATACTTCTCCTGATTGGGGCGGCTTTTGTCGAAGAAATAGCGAAATCGCTTGGTATCTATTCCATGATCAGGAAAGCTCCCCGTTTTTTCACGTGGCCGGTGATCGTCGGGGCATCGGTTGCAACGGCACTTGGTTTTCTTTTCGGAGAGAAATTCCTGCTTTTTGTTACCCTCTCGCAAATCACGGAGTCGGTGTTTGGAAGCATTATTTTCACCAGTCTCGGGGTATTATGGATGCCATTCCTCCTCCATTTCTCCGGAGTGCTGATTATCGCCGCATCTATCAAGAAATGGGGAGATATTGGGTATGGTGCCGGGCTTCTGGTAGCGGTCACCGTCCACTGCCTCTATAATATGTACATAATCCTTGGGTGGTTATCCTGAAAGCAAAAAATATCGGCCTGATCATGAAAAAAGACTTAAAAGGACTTGGGCATGAGCGGACGATCCTGCTTGCGATCCTGCTCCAGCTCTTTATCGCGTTGTTCTCGTCGTTTCTTATGGTCGGTCTGACATCGATGTATGACCCGTCAGCGCTTTCAAAGTATTCAACAATCCACTACCATATCGGTTATAGCGGGAATGATTCGGATCTCCGGGACATGTTGGCATCAGACCCGGGCCTGAGGGTCTATGACATGGAACTTGCACCAGCTCTCCAGTCCCTGAAAGAACGAAAGCTTGCAGCGGTGGTATATGTACCGGACACAAAACCCGATGCAGTGGACCCTGTCAAGATCACCCTGTACACCATCAAGAATGACCTGCAGGCAGCCGTGGTGGATGTCAAGCTGAAGGAGCAGTTCGTGAAATATGAGGGGGATCTCAGGCAGATCCGGGCAGATCGGATTGACGAGGAACCTATCCCCATTGATATCCCGAAAAGTACTGGTGGGAGTGACTTCTACGAATTTGTCTACGGGCTCCTTATCCCGCTCCTTGTTATTATGCCGGCAATCATTTCATCGGCACTGGTTATTGACCTGATTACCGAGGAGTACCAGAATAACACCCTGGAAACACTGTTATCAACACCGATCAGGTCAAATGAAATTTTCTGGGGAAAAGTTGCAGCAGCCCTGGTGATTGTGCCTGTACAGGCTGGGATCTGGCTGATCCTCCTCATGCTGAACGGGATAACAATAGTGAACGCACCCCAGATCCTTCTCGATGTTACCCTCGTCGCAATGATACTGATCCTTGTTGCGTCGATAACGGCATTGTATTACCGTGAAAGGACCGCAGCCCAGTTTGTCTATTCGACAGCAATCGTTGTCCTGATGCTGTTTTCACTGGCCTTACCCGAGAACCCCATGAACCTGATTGCGAAACTATCGACAGGGTCAGCAGGGACTGAACAATGGCTTGTACTAGGCCTGGTTATTGCCGTAGCGATGATCCTTTCTGTAGTGACAAACCGGTATGCGGCAACGTCTATGCGGATTAACCATGCACCGCGGTAACAACCTGTATGAAACGCTGGTATCCTGAAAATCCCCAATAAAAAAATTACGGGTGCGAACGGCCCACCAGCCGTTCAAAAACCCGACCCGTTAATAGTATGCATAGGTCATGTTTTCATCTTTTACCTTGTAGGTAATACCCCCCAGTGTCGCAAAGACCTCGACCCTGTCAGACCCCTTGGAACCTTTCATATCAACAGACGACCCGATCGAGACCTGATCCCCGATGGGGAAGCTTTTCTGTTCTACTCCTCCATCTGAGGTAGTTACCCTGACAAGGATATCCTTAACGAGGACCTGTCCCCGGCCTCCGATAAATGTCACGGTTATCGTACTATAGACCCGGTCTTTATCGATACCAATATCAATCGCATAATCCGGCGGCAGGACGGTCACTTCCCGTGGGAGGGTATCGGTGACCGTTTGTTGCGCGGTTGGCGGTACTGGAGTCCCGGTTGGTAACGGCTGGGTTACCGTTGGTGAGGTAATGGAAACGGCCGTGGTTGCCTGCGTCGTTGTCCCCTGCGTTACCGGTGACTGCGTTGGTTGCTGGCTGAGACATCCGGAACAGGAAAACAGGGCAATAAAGGCCGCAATAACAATGATTACAGGAATAATTTTCATGATCTCGCTATTCTTAGAGATGATACGGGTGAGTATAGGTTTTTTGATCAGGAATGTCATGAACGGTATCCCGCAGCTGCTGATCCTGGGTCCATCTGGCGGGAGGACACCCGGAAACATAAAAACCATTCGATACATTCAAGAACAAGATTGACAATGTTTTACGTAAAGCAGGAGAAAGAGTAATGTTTTGTTCGAAGTGCGGTAAAAAGACCGACGATTCCGGCAAATACTGCCAGTGGTGCGGGGCAGAAATGAAAGTTGCGCCACCGGCACCGTCACCAAAGCTTCTTCTTAAAAAGAAGTCTTCTGGGATTTGCACCGAGAATTACGCAGGATTTGGGCAGCGTTTCCTTGCGTGGATCATTGATCTTGTCTTCATTCTGGTCCTTGATATCTTCATCATGGGACTCACCGGGCTCAATGAAGGGGTTCGGATGATTTACCAGTTCCTGCGCGGTTACCCGATGACGGATCGATATGGTGAGGTGGTCTATACCATGGTGCCGACACAGGTCATCTACGCGAGCACGGTACTCCTGATTCTCGTGCCCTGGCTGTATTACGCCATTCTCGAGAGCGGAAAAAACCAGGCAACCCTTGGGAAAATAGCCGTACGCATAGCGGTAACTGACCTGCACGGTAACCGCATCACGTTTTCACGGGCCACATTGCGCTTTTTCGCGAAGGTGCTCTCTGTCCTCACCTTCTTTATCGGGTTCATCATTATCGCCTTCACCCGCCAGAAACAGGGCCTGCACGACATTATCGCCGGTTGCCTGATGTACCAGCAACATTAATAACCACTCTTTCTCCTCACTCCACAATAAAAAACAAATTTTCCGATTTTTTTCGTTTTTACCGTGTATACCGGGAAATCGAAATATCCTGATGAATGTGGTCCATCCATCCAGAAACAGGGTTCATTTGTGAATGATTCAGACCCGCAATCCCTGCGAGGGGATGACGTGGAGCCCTTATTGCTGAAGAAAGGTACGCCTCAGTAAGGGAAACGATAGCTATTTGGGATAGTTTTACCTCATTGACAATATGAAAGCCGGGATACCTGTGCTCTTCTGCACGGTACTGCTTATCGCTCTTTTAATATGTGGGTGTTCTTCACCTACGCCCCGGGAAGAGTCCCCCGTTCCAACAAAAAGCAGCGTTACAACCGGCATTCCGCAGGGGAGGGGGCAGTTTGTGTTCAACGACTCGCTGGGAAACAGCGATCGTCCGATCATAGTCTATACCTACCGTCCTGCAGCATGGGACATGTCTGGACCGGTACTAATCGTAATGCCTGGAGCGGGTCGTGAAGGGCAGTCCCCCAGGGAAACCTGGATCCCCTATGCTGAACAGTATTCCAGCCTCCTTGTGGTCCCGGAATTTTCCCTCGGGTATTATCCGACAGACTCCTGGTATAACCTGGGGAATACGTACGACTCTTCAAACTGGAGGCCGAAAGCAAACTGGACGTATATGGCGGTTGAACACCTCTTTGATGACATACGAAAAAAGAGCGGTGCAAAACAGGACACCTATCTTCTTTTCGGGCACAGTGCAGGTGCCCAGTTCGTTCACAGGATGGTGAACCTTCTCCCCGAAGCGAGGTACAGCCGTGCCGTGGCGGCGAACTCAGGAGTTTACCTGTTGCCTGTATATACCCTCGGGTACCCGTTCGGTCTGAAAGACTCACCACTCAGCGAGAGTAACCTTCCGAAAATTTTTGCCCGGAAACTGATCATTATGTCCGGCGGGAGTGACACGGATCCAAAAGATCCCAGCCTGGCAAACTTCCCTGTGGCAGAGGCGCAGGGAAGCACACGGTTTGAGCGGGCCCGGTACTATTTCAATTTGTCACAGGCAGAAGCACAACGTCTCCATGTCCCGTTTAACTGGGAATATCATGTTGTTCCGGGAGTCGGACATAGTGAGTCGGGAATGGCCGGGCCGTCAGCGGCACTACTCTTTATCCGGCCATGAAAGCGATTTACGGCATACCTGGCCTTCCTCACAGGGGGCCAAAATTCCCTTTCTATGGGAAGGGTAACAAAAAAACCGCGATCTTTTGAAAGCCAATAACAATCGCGTTCAATCGAACCTGAACTTGAGGACGACGATCAGTAATACGAGGAAAAAGGTCGCACCGTTTGCGATAATTATCGGCAGTTCCTGTATGAGGATCCCATAGACCAGCCATAACAGGATCCCGGTGGCAAATAAAATGAGCATTCCCGGGGAAAGGTCTTTGCAGGACTTCGTCCGCCATGCCCTGTACACCTGGGGGAGGAATGCAACCGTTGTGCAGAACCCTGCGATATAACCAAGCACCGGTATGAAGTCCATTCAGAATTCACCGGTATCCACGGGGCCAGGTATCAGTCATATTTTCCTTTCAGCCCCGCCCATCCTGTAAAGCCGCAGTAAATGCACCCTACGCCTTCACAGGCCCTGCACCTGCAGGCAGGTTCTTTAACAAGCACGTGGCCGGTCTTGTTACAGTAGGTACATCCTATCCCTTCACAGTGCGAGCAGACGACGCAGCAATAAATTGTCGTGGAATCAGACATAGAAAACACCAGGTTTTGGCTATCTGTAGAATTTTATCAGGGAGACATTAAAAAATCTGGTATTGTGGTCACCCGCGGACCGGTAAATCCGGTCAGGGTTTGAGCACGGCACCGCTGCTGGCCTGGCCAACATTTGCCGCATAACGGGAGAGCACCCCGGTCAGTGGTTTTATCCGGGGTTTCCATTCGTTTCTCCGGGCAGCTAGTTCCACATCCGGTACGATAAGGTCAAGTGTCTTCCTGAAGAGGTCGACGGCTATCATATCTCCGTTCCTGATGAGTGCGATCGGTCCACCAATCGCCGCTTCAGGTGCGATATGCCCGATGCACGGCCCCCTGGTTCCCCCTGAAAAACGGCCGTCGGTGATAAGTACGACACTCGTATACCCGAAACCCATCAGGGCAGACGTGGGGGAGAGCATCTCGGGCATTCCCGGGGCACCCCGCGGGCCCTCGTAGCGGATAACGATGACGTCCCCCTCTTTGACCTCCCTGGCAAGGATCGCTTTCATTGCAGCCGGTTCTCCATCATATACCCTTGCAGGACCCTGGTGGACCCACATATCCTTCGGGACTGCTGCACATTTTACAACTGCACCGTCGGGAGCCAGCGAACCCCTGAGAATTTTCAGGCCCCCTGCAGGGCTAACCGGAGAACTGATTCCTTTTATTACGTTTGAATCACGGACAACCGCGGCATTCGCTACCTGCCGGACGCTCTTTCCTGAAACAGTCGGAACATCGGCGAGCAATGACGAAAGTTCTTTAAAAACTGCCGGGATACCGCCGGCCCGGTAGAGTGCCTGCATGGAATGAGGCCCGCTTGGCTGCATGTGGCAGATATGCGGGGTTTTCTCACCAATGATGTTAAACTGGTCAAGGTCAAGAGGTACCCCCGCCTCAAGGGCGATTGCCATCAGGTGGAGGACTGTATTGGTCGAGCCCCCAAGGGCCATATCAACCCTGATTGCATTTGAAAGGCTGTCGGTAGTGATAATATCCCGGGGCAGGATATTTCCTCTCACGAGTTCAATGACCCGTTCACCGCTTTCACGGGCTATCCTGAGTTTTGCGGCATCGACTGCCGGGATCGCCGCGGTACCCGGGAGTGACATACCCATGGCTTCGGTCATGCAGGCCATTGTATTTGCCGTGTAAAGTCCCTGGCAGCTCCCGCAGCCAGGCATTGCACAGCATTCGAGTTCCTGCAGGGCAGACTCGCTCATTGTTCCGGCTGCTACCTTACCGACTCCCTCAAAAATATCAACGAGGGACAATTCCTTACCGGCAAGGTACCCGGACAGCATGGGCCCTCCTGTTAACACAATCGAGGGGATATTGCAGCGGGCCGCAGCCATCAGCATCCCGGGTACGATTTTATCACAGGTACCGACACAAACAATCCCGTCAAACCTGTGGGCTTCTGCCATCAGTTCTATTGAGTCTGCAATATTTTCTCTCGACGGGAGTGAATACCGCATCCCCTCATGCCCCATCGCGATCCCGTCGCAGATCCCGATGACGCCGAATTCGAACGGTACTCCCCCTGCAGCAATAATCCCCTCTTTGACCTTTTCCGTAAGCGTCCGGAGGTGGACATGCCCGGGGACAATCGTGTTGTATGCATTGGCAATCCCGATGAAGGGAAGCCCCATTTCCCGGTCAGTCACCCCGAGTGACCTGAGCAGCGAACGGTTTGGCGCCCGCCGGTACCCTGATTTAACCTCATCACTCCGCATGAGAAAAACCCTCTTTCCTACGATGCTTATATGTTCTGAAGTTTTATATCCCTTCGTTGTCCTGTTATTTCGTTACTGTTTCCCAAATATCCGGGCTGCATTGACAAATGCACGTGAAAACTCCCTGCTGAAGTAACTGTGGGTATAACTTCCGGTTGTTTCATGTTCAGACATCCCGTCTCTGCCGCCGGAAATGCCTTTTCCACGCGAAAGATCAATGATAAACCGTGCATCAGGCATGCATTCTATCCGGGAATAGTGAAATTCGTGACCTTTTATTGCCATTCCAGGGTGGATATACGAACTTTTACCTATAGCCCTGCCGTCGGAGTATCCAAGTGCCTGGACCGAACCGGTCATTTCCGTGCACGCGGGCAGGATTCCTGCCATCCGGTACTCCCGGTCAGAAAGAATTCCCCGGGTGAGATAGATGAGCCCCCCGCATTCTGCGTAGATTGGCATACCCTCGTCAGCAACCACTGCAATCGCACTCGTAGTGGTCGATATCTCAAGTGCCCCTGCATGCAATTCCGGGTATCCACCCCCGAGGTAGAGAGCATCTGTTTTCGGGAGAGCGTCATGGATCGGGCTGAAAAAAACAAGATCCGCACCGGAAGCCGCCAGGAGGTCAAGGTTGTCCTGGTAATAAAAACAAAATGCCTCGTCACGGGCGATCCCGATGACCGGCCTGTCCCCGGTCTTATCAGGCAGTTCTTCCGAAAATGGTAAAGGTTTCGTATTTCGGGCGAGCTCAAGGATTGCCCCGGTTTCACAGTCCTCGCTGACCGCGTCCCCGGCAGCTGCGCCATTCTCAATCTCGGATGCCATGACGAGCCCAAGGTGACGGCTCTTTACTTCAAGTCCCGGTCTCCTCTTCATCCACCCGAACACGTTTCTCCCAGCTGACCGCTCGATCAGCGACCTGTGGCGCTCACTGCCTAAGCGGTTGAAAATAACACCGGCTATCCGTTCTCCTCCAGGGGAACTTTCAAACCCTCTGACAATCGCATGAGCGCTCCGGGACATCCCTTTCACGTCAACTACAAGGAGGACCGGTGTGCTGAGGAGATCGGCAACATGGGCAGTACTTGCATCAAGCGTCCCGTCAAGCCCGTCGAACATCCCCATGACCCCTTCAATGACGGCAATGTCCGCACCTATTGATGCCTTAACAAATGTCTCCCTGACACCGTTCTCCCCCATCATAAAGGGGTCAAGGTTCCTTGAGTTCCTCTTGCAGATGGTGGTATGGTGGGTGGGATCGATGAAATCCGGCCCTACTTTAAAGGGCTGTACTACGAGCCCCTGCGAGGTAAAGGCCTGCATCAGGCCGCGAGCAACGGTTGTTTTTCCACATCCGCTATGAGTACCTGCAATAAGGATCCTTGGAATGCGGAGGTCGATATTCATGAAGCGTTCTATCCTGCCAGGGCAGATTTGCAGAAATATACTGCGTTGATCCCCGTTTTGATGAATGATTGCCTGATACCTGATATCTTGGTTCTTTCATACATAAATCCATGAGGGGCCAAAGGATCCACGGTCCAGTTTTTTTAAATCCCATGATATTACACCGTCCTGTGAGCCCGGCAGGATAAACATGCCCCGTTGTTTCGATAAAACAGGTGAAACCCGTTAATTCTTTTAATCATCCGGCATAAAAGTACGATAAAATTCAAGGAGCCTCTCAATGGATAAACAAAATTCAATCTTTATCGGAATTGTTGCCATCATCGTTATTTTCGCCATCGGGCTGTTCTATATGAACGGTATGATGTTTCCTGACTCAACGAAAACTGGCGGGCAGGCAGATACGTCAAATCTCTCATTCCGGGCAGAAACTGCAGTTGATGCCTCTTACCTGACATTCCGTTATATTCCTGCTGGTTCTATTTCCGGGCCAGTTACTGCCACCTACCAGGCACAAAAAGATTCCAAAGCACTATTTAGTGATAAAAAAATCTTTGCTTCCGTTTCACCTGACAACCCCATCGAAATTGCCCTGAAAATGTCAGATAACGGTACCTATACCATGATCATGCTGATCTCTGACAAGGAGAAAGATCTCGTTCACCAGAGTTCAACCTCGTATTACGGATCCAATGCAACGTCATCTACAAGTCAGGCCATTGTCAGTCCGGGTTCCAGGAGCTGAAAAGCACCCGGGCCTGAACAAGGGATTACCCATTATCAACAGAAACATTTTATTTTTTTCATGAATATTTTGGATCCAGCAATGCTACGGGGGAAAAATTAACCTTTCAAATTTTCATCGCTATGGCGCGAAGCCATCTTGCTCCCGAGGGTAAAAAAAATGTAACCCCGGGTCGTCCGGTTTCTCATCCCAGCCCGAATTGTGCAAGGGTGGTCCTTGACGGGTCGATGCTAGCCCAGTCCCAGCCAAGGGCTTCGATGATCCGCGAGATTGGCTGCTTGATGGTCTTGTCTAGCATCATCTCGTAATCTATGGTAAATTCTGGAGGCACCTGGTCCCCATATTCGAAACATATGACATCAGTCCTCTGATATTTTGATTTTACCCCTTTGATATAGACCCGTTTCGGCTTACTACCCTTGGAAAACTCCATGCCAAGGTGTTCATTTGCATACTTTGCACCCCGTATATGTGCGTCGTCATTCTCGTAATCGGCCAGCTGTTTGCCAATCCCGCCAGGGATTCCGATTTCATCCAGAGAATAACGTCCTCCCCGGTAGTCCCTGATAATGGTCCCCAGGTAATTCCTGATCCCTTCGAAGGGCTCCCCGTGAAGGATCATCTCCATTACTTTCATCTGGACCCTTTTGGTGATCTGGGGATAATCGCTCCTCCTGATCTCAAACCCGACAATGTCGATCTCATCGACAATTTTCCCATCCTTCCATGTCAGGTGACCTGCGTACCGTTTCTTCTTCCCGGCCTGGAAGAAACTGCCGTAGATCTTCTCGAACTTGATAGAAAAAAAGTGATTATCTGCATTAAGTTCCCGTTTCGCAAAATCCCCGTAACTTTCGTTGAGCTCCTTTTCGATAACCCGGGCGTTGGCTATCGTTTCCTCAATACCCATTGCGGGCAACTGGACCATGCAGGAGTCTGTATCCCCGTAAATCACGCGGTAACCTGCTTTTTCGATCACACTTCGCGTATGTTCGATAATCGCCCGGCCGACTGATGTGACGGCAGAACCAATCTCCCTGTCATAGAGCCTGAATCTGGTATAGCCGCTAACTCCGTAATAGGTGTTCATGATCACCTTCAGGACGTTCTGCTGGAGGTCAAGGAGCACATATTCCGGGGAACCGAATGCATGGAGGTTACGCTGACGCTTTTTCTCATCACGTTCCCCGAGCAGCTCGGCAATGATACTCCTGGTAAGCCCGTCCGGTTCCTTCCGGAACCTGATCCCGTTCGGTGCCCGGAGTTCACCGGCAGGGTCCTTTGTCTCCGGGGACGCATTGATCGTCATCATTGCCATTGGGTACAGCGATTTCAGGTCGAGGACCACCACGTTTGAACGAAGACCGCGGCTCGGGTCGAACACCGTCGCCCCTTCAAACTCGTTGGCCGCAGCAAAACCCTTTGAAGGAAGAACATAGCGACCGTGCGCCTTTCTGAGGATATAGATATCGATAACATTCGATGAATTCAGGGTCCGGTCAAGAGGACAACCGACATACCGCGCGATCTCACGATAAAACTCAATGATGCTGTTTTTCTGGTTTATCCGGACGCATAATTCCACGTCCTTGAAGTTATATTCCACAAGGAGTTCGGGATTATCCTTCCATACATCGCTTACCCCGCCTTTATAACGGACTTTTGCGTCTCCCAGTTCCGCTTCGGCAATTGCATCAAGACGGTAGGACTCACGCTCGGAGAGCTGCATTTTCTTATACCCTGACAGCAGGTCAAAGAGCGCCCGCCCTCTGACAGCATTCCGCTCTGTCTGGCCCGGTAACCTTGATAAAAGGGTCGCATTAAGGCCAATTGCCTCCATCCGCCCGGTGATATAGGGCATATCGAAATCGACGAAATTCCATCCAGAAAGGATGTCCGGGTCTGTTTTTTTGATATAGTCGATAAACCCTTCGAGCATTGCCCGTTCACCGGCGTAGGTGCAGATCGTGTGCTTAGCATGGGCGAAACAGCCGTTTTTCAGGCCTCCTGTCGCCACCCTCGGGTTAAAGTCATAGGCAACCCCGCGAGGGCTTGAAACGAACGATGTGTAATGGTCATCAAACGAGTCCCAGGCCGTCAGGCAGATGATCCTGTCACGTCCTGGTTCAGGGAAACCACGTTCATCCTCGCATTCAATATCAAGCATGCAGACACGGGCCGGAGATGGGACCTCTGACTTTTTCAGCTGCCGGTAGTCTGCGGTGGTGGAGGGGGCCTCCACACCGCCGGTAAGTCCGGTATCGATCAGGAAACGAGTCGCAAACGGGATATCGGCCTCACAATGATGGTATTTTTCACGCAGCTCCCGCACGTCCCCGGGGCGCTGGGTATAGAGCCGCCGTAACGGCTCACGGTGTATCGAGTAATAGGTGTTCTGGCTGTCCGGGGTGATTGATTGTGCAAGTGGTTTTCCATCAGCCTCTCCAGCCGGGACATAAAAATATGGTTTAAAACCCGTTACCTGGAAGTGCTGGGCCTGCCCTTTGCCGTCCCGCCCGAAGATATGGATGAGTGGTCCATCCGGGGTATTGCTGTATTCCACCTGGTTAATTCCAATCTTCAGGGTTCCGGGATCCGGGTTTTCTCCCCCCCGTGACTGGATTTCCTGCTGTTTGCCAGATGTGACCTGATCAGTCATTCATGTTCCTGCATAATTCCCTGGTTGCTTCCGCGGCTGCCTGTAAATGGGACTGTTCCCACTCATCAAGTTTCCATTCCTCGATCTTATGGACCCCGTTTCTGCCGACCCGTGCCGGGACCCCGAGTGAGCAGCCTTCGATCCCGTACTCCCCCGAGAGGACACATGAGCAGGTGATAAGTGAACGGCTGTCTGTACTGATCATTTTTATCAGGTTTGCTATATGCCATGCAGGACCGAAGACGGTACCGCCTTTGCCTTGTATGATCTCCATACTTGCACCCCGGAGTTCTGCAAGTATCTCCTCCCTCGCGGTTCCCGGAACGGTACCCGGGAGGGTTGAAAAGATAGGCACCTGGTGTTCTCCATGGTCACCCATTACCCATGCCTGCCCCCGGATCTCTCTTTTCTTCAGGGCAACTGCATACCGGGCACTGTCAAGCTGTCCGCCGAAGCCGATGCACCGCCCAGGATCAATCCCGGTCTCCACCGCGAAGAAATAGTTATTCACATCCATGGGGTTTGTCACGGTGATGAGGACCCCTTCATAATCATGGAGTGGTCTGCTGCAGCTCTCCGCGACCGGCAGGTTCACGCGGAGGAGGTCAGCCCTTGTTTTTACCGAGGGGTCCCTTGGAAAACCTGCGGCAAACACGCAGATGTCTGATTCCTTGGCTCTCCAGGGATCAGTAATAATCTCAATATCGAGACCGGCATGCATCAGGTCCAGCACCTGAGCGCGGAGAAATGGTGCATTAACATCATAGATGATCAGTTTATCGATGATGCCCAGCACGGACGCGAGGTACGCAACTTCGCCCCCGATCTTTCCTGCCCCCAGTACCGAAAGGCATGTCATAACTTCTAGTATTGGTTTTCACGAGAATAAATAATAAACAATTGAAACTATCTTTCTTCTGGATGATCAGGCTGAAAACCGGCAGTGTAACGGTCGGGGGTATACAAATGGACAACCATCTGATCCTTGCTGCCGGGGTCCTTGGTACAACCGGTGCATCTCTTGCCCGGATTCTTTCCACTGGGGCAGGGGCGGTGGTTACAAAATCAATCGGGCCATTCCCGCATGAGGGGCATCCCGGTCCCTGTTTTTGTGAAATTAACGGCGGCCTGATCAATGCGATGGGCCTTCCGAACCCATCCAAGGATTTTTTAACCGAACTGGCCCCTCTGGATGGCAAACCCGTTGTTGCAAGTGTTTTTGGGGGGAACCCTTCCGAATTCCGCGAGGTCGCCTCATGGTTTAAGGGAAGAGTATCCGGGATCGAGCTGAACCTGAGCTGCCCGCACGCTGAAGGGTATGGGGCTGCAATCGGAAGCGATCCCGGAATGGTCGAAGCATGTACGAGAGCGGTGAAATCTCTCGGGATGCCGGTATGGGTGAAACTTACACCGAATGTGGCAGATATTACTGCATGCGGGGTTGCCGCCGAACGTGGTGGCGCAGATGGGATTGTAGCCATCAATACCGTTAAGGCGATGCGGATCTCAACAGATCTGAAACGCCCGGTCCTTGGCAACAGGTTCGGCGGGTTATCGGGCCCTGCGATTTTTCCCATCGCTATCCGGTGTGTCTATGAGCTCTACGAGGCCTGCTGTATCCCGGTTATCGGTTGCGGCGGGGTCTCATCAGCGCACGATGTTGTAGAGATGATGATGGCAGGGGCCGCCGCTGTCCAGGTTGGCAGTGCTGTAATACAAGACCGGGATATCTTCCATTCGATATATGATACGTTATACGCTGCTGATGGGATCTCTCCTGATGATATTGTGGGGTGTGCCCATGGGTGATCAACTCCCGAAAGGTGTACGGATAACAGAGGTTGTAATAGAAACACCATCTGTTTCGACCCTCTGGTTCGATCACCATTTCTCATTTAATCCCGGGCAGTTTGTCATGGTCTGGGTCCCGGGAATTGACGAGGTCCCGATGGCCCTGTCCTCACCATCTTCCATTACCGTCCAGAAAGCAGGTGATGCGACATCAGCCCTGCTCGCGGTGAAGGAGGGAGGCACGATCGGGATCAGGGGCCCTTTTGGCAACGGGTTCGCACTGAAGGACGAAACGCTTGCAATTGCGGGTGGAGTGGGTGCTGCCCCCCTCCTGCCACTTGCGATGACGGGCGTGGTATCAACATTCATCCTCGGGGCGCGTTCAGCAGAAGAACTCCTGTTCCGTAAGAGGCTGGAAGAGGTAACGGAACTTAAAATAATGACGGATGATGGTTCTGCCGGAACCAAGGGGTTTTCTGTTCAGGGGATGGATGGTCTGTCCCTCGAACGATATTCACAGG
>JBAXTR010000179.1:0-5262 GCA_037130095.1 Methanomicrobiales archaeon | reverse complement strand
GATTATTCCCTATCCCAACCAGGGTCGCCACAGCGGCGGGGCGGAGCCCCCAGGAGCGTGATTAAATATTAGAATAATCTACTCTGGAAATATATTAGAAAAGATTTCAACAGAGCCGATATTTCAGCTCATTTTTAGAAATTTTTTGTTTGATCACGCTTGATAAATTAATTTCCAGGTCATCTGCAAGGTACAGTAAGTATATCATAATGTCCGCGATTTCATCGGATATTTTATTAAGATATTCAGAATTTTCTTTTATTTGTTCTGCAGATTCAGATTCCTTCCAAAGAAACAGTTCCTGTAATTCTGCGGATTCAATACTTATGGCAGTTGCAAGTTCTTTTGGTCGGTGATATTGCTCCCAATTCCGTTCTTTACGGAATTTGTGCAATGTTTCAAGTTCATCTTTTAAATCCCATGGATTGGTGTTCATATTTCCACCTTGTATATCTCATCCTCAAGATGTATTTTCGTTTCTTCGTCAAGGCATAACAGATGTGTTCCAAGAATACCTCTAGTTAGCAACACACGGTAGGCGTTTCTTAACAATCGAAGGGTATCTGCTGTCTTTGCTTTCACTGGGGAATCATGTGAAAATTCTCTTTGAGCAACCCAACCCCCTTCACGCCATACAAGATCCTTACCCCATATTACGCCAACCCGATCAAATTCAAATCCTTGTGCACTATAAATACAACCAATCTGGGTTTCTCCATCTGATGAATTTGCCCAAAGCGTATAAGGATGGTTTTCGGGAGAATAACTTGATTTTATCGCCTTGGCATTCCAAGGTCTTTTCCAATCACCGATTTTTACATCATTAATCAATGATCCATCCTTATTCGGATTACTCCAGGGCCAACAAAATCCAGCCACCAGCCTCGCCGACTCTCTATTGGATTTTGCGCTTAACAGTAAAGAATCGAGTTCATCTGGTGTCT
Organism: Methanomicrobiales archaeon; assembly: GCA_037130095.1. Classification (GTDB taxonomy): domain Archaea; phylum Halobacteriota; class Methanomicrobia; order Methanomicrobiales; family Methanospirillaceae; genus CAIKOD01. The sequence continues at coordinate 4,318 of JBAXTR010000179.1, read as the reverse complement.
CTACCCTTTTGAAATTATAATTTGAACCCCATGAGCCAGATGGATTATCTTCGAACCCTAAAATATAATCCAGCCAACCAATATACTCCATTGAATTTCCACACCTAAACTGAATGGAAAGATCAAATTCTAATAAAGGAATGTTTAATCTGGCGGTTTCATCCCGAATTAATTTAGTATTCCCAATTTCATCCGGTCTGACATACTGGTTTTCGTCTAACAGGAAGACTGTTACTTTAGCTGCAGAAAGTAATTCTTCAATTTGAGATTTTTTATTTCGATCAGATGTCTTTGTCCAACGAGTATCACTTGTATAGCGAATTCGATGTGCTTCATCAACAAGGAGTAAATCAATACCAAAAGGCGTTTGATTCCTCATATGCATATTCCAGGCAAAGAGCTTGTCTGCACCTTTGAATTGAGCTCTTAAATTAATGGTAAAAGCTTTTCCTCCAGTACTATGAACCGCTGTATATTCATTCCTTAATGCATCGGCGAGGAGTTGCGCAGCAATAACCGATTTACCAGTTCCCGGACCACCTCTAACCAATACCGCAAATTGTTTTTTCGAGCTACCCGTTTGTTTCACTTTCTTGACCTTTGACCAGATGGCATTGTATGCTATACGTTGAGTCTCCAGCAAATGCCAGCTTTCATTACACTTTATCACAGAATCGAGGACTGCTAGTAATTTTTTATTTGGTTTAAAACGGCCATTGATAAAATGGTTCATTAATTTAATTCCGGATCCATATCCCACTGTTGTATGGATAAAATCGGAGAATTGATGTTCATTTTGCGAAGTGAATAAAGGACTGAAAGATAACATATCTGAAAATCTGAAATCTTCAAGCAATTTTTGAGATTCCCTGGTCATATTATGGCAGAAAGAGCATGGGTGTGGAGATATTTCGTAGTCCTGATATGCACTCTGAATATCGATAAGATGATTGGAATAATCTAACGCTTGTTGGGATGGATGAATATGTTCTTTTCCATTAACTGTTACATTTAAAGAGCAATCATCAACGAGTTCGACAACACTCCACTGCTTAAGTTCAAGAACTGTCGAAGAATTTTTCTTTTCTTGGTCCAAACCAAAGTAGATAGCATCAATTCGACTTCCAGAATATGGCATGTGATATTCAAGAACAACACCTGTGTTTTGCAGATCGCACCTTTCGGAAAAATCTGCTAGTACTTTTAATGAATTATCCCAGGATCGACTTTCTGCTTCACTTGGTTGATATCTATGATGATTCCAAAAACTCTGGATCATTTTTCCGGCAAGTGATCCCGAACCCCCTTCTTTAATGAATTCGTTTATAGATCCATGCCATAGCTCCATGAACGGTTGATTAAGTGATAGGTGGATATAGTCATTTGCACTGAAATCGAACTTAATCCTGTTTAGTAAAAGTTCACTAATTAAAATCCATGATTCGAAAAAGACGGAAAAAAAGTCTGAATATTTCGTTTTTATCTTGATCTCCTCATTATGCTCTGGTCCTAGCAGCTGCAACATTCCATGAGAGGGGGAATGTTACACATGGTAATTACCTGACCCCCATAGATCTCACAAAAAGATCTGGAAAACGATGCAGTGGCCTTAAAATGCAGGATAAACTTATTGAAAGGGATTCCTATAAGGGTGTGCAAGGCAAAGGCCTGTATTGAGCGAATAAAAGCCCCGAATAATCGTTTATTTTCTACGCATTTTCAGGCGGATCCGAATACCTGATCATGACCTCCTGCCAGATAGATGAGACAAAATAGTACTGCATGGGGCGAAAGGTCCTGAACAGATGAGACCCTCTCAACTTCAGCATATCATTTTCAGATTTCCCGTAGAAACAATCTGGTGAAAACGTACTTGCGCAGAATAGGTATTCTACGCAAAACCTTTATATGTGTCCTGAATAAAGAATAGACCATGCAGGGTGGTTATTTCTCGGAGTGGCTCAATCGCTACGAATACTACCTCAGAATGCGGAATTATTCCCCCAAAACCATCATCAGCTACCAGCAGGTAGTGAAACAGTTTGCCTACTACCTGTGGCTCCGGAGAAACAGCAACCCTGAGAAACTCGAGAACCTATGGAAGGACTATGCGAATGCCCGCCTCGATACCGATGTCGAGGTTGAACCCGTGATGCTGACTGATTTCCTTACCTTCATGAACTCGGTCCGGAAGTACAAACCAAAAACACTCCACCGGATGATCTCCACGCTTACTTCATTTTACCGGTTCCTCTATACCCAGGGGGGACTTCCGACCAACCCGATGTTCGGAGTTGAAAGGCCCAGGATCAAGGAACAGGAACTACGGTACCTGAAACACAGCCAGGTGCTCCGGCTGATCGCATCTATTCCCGATGCCAGGGAGAAGTTGATTGTCCGGACGATATATGCAACCGGCGTCAGGATATCCGAGCTCTGCAACATGAACATCGAGGATGTCGATTTCGAGGAGCAGACAATACGGATAAAGGGGAAGGGTGGCAAGATACGGACTGTCTTTGTTGACCCAGAGACGCTTCGGGAGATGGAACCATTCATCGGCAACCGGATTGAGGGCCCGCTTTTTGTCGGACAGCAGGGACACCACATCTCTCCCCGGACCGTCCAACTTCTGTTTGAAAAATATGCCCCTGAGGGAATTACCCCCCACAAGATACGGCATAGTTATGCGAGCGAGCTCTTCCGCAGGTCAAAAAACCTCCGTGTTGTCCAGGAGAACCTTGGGCACTCATCAATCAAGACGACCGAGATCTACCTCCATACTGACCTGGACGAACGGAAACGCGTCTACCAGCAATATTTCCCGCTTTCGGATGAGCCTAACAAGGCAGAAAATGACCAGGCCCCGGTGAAGGATAGTAATCGTAGGGAGTCTGGTAACCCGCTGGAATAAATACTACTGGCTTTATTAAGGGATCACCTCCGAGGCACTCTTTTTTTAGTTAGAGGTGCTTTCTCATCAACTGGTTTTTATCCGCAAAATGAAAGCTCATTTATGTCCTGCATTGTGCAATTCAATTATCTATTAGGATTTGCACCCAGTATCCTGGATATTGGTCAGTATTCGGATTAACTCGATGTAACGATCAAATTGACATGCATTGCAGGGTGAATTAAATGGTGCCTGCACACTCGTCATCCCCCCGAATAAACGAATTTTACAAGGTCCTGGCTTCCTTCATTCTACTTCAAATTATTAATTGATTGAATGAAAGAGCCCCTGATTACTATACCCTTGAGAACTAGAGACCTGGAAAAAGGGTAATTGTGGTAGTTATTGGTTCAGGCATGACATTTCACCCCAATAGTAGTTTACTGGTTTTTAGCAGCCGTATCTTTCAGTGGATTATACTACCTGACGGTCCCGGAGGATTTTTTCAAGGGGACCCACCTCAATTAGACCCGACCATCTTCCTTACCCTGACCCCAATTCCGGTCCTGGGCACCTACGTGAAAAAGGGCGATTTTATAGGCCATTAAAAGAAAAATGCTGGTTTAAATGTAATTAGTTATAGGTGAATTCCCAACGACCCCTTTACCCTCCTGTATCGTCTCAATAGATGTCAGCACCTGTGTTTATCGATATTTGCCATGAAATCTACGGATTCGGAAGGGTGAATTTCATTTTACTATTATAATGGGGGCTCTATGTTAGATCCCCTATGGCAACACAGGATCTCATTCGAGACCTCGATCCTTTCTTGATGAAATAATATCCTCGATTGACCTGAAAAATTCAATCAGAGAAAAAATTTGTATTAAAATTTTCAAAAACGTCCATAATGGGGTTTAATTCTCGAGGTGGTCATCGATATAAACCATATGTTGCTATATAGTATAAGTATGATCTTTTGAGCTTACGATCACGGTTTTAACCCTTCTGATCTGGTATTCCCCGCTATTGCTGATCCTTTGGTCCGGGGCCTCGTGTGATCAGATACCATACCTATTTATCTGGTCATCTGGAACTTGTAAACTTCTTATATAATGTATTATTTTAAAAACGGAGCGAAAATACTAGGTTAATGAAAAAGAGGATTCCAGAACGTAACCCCAAGTATTCCAGGATGTTACTGCCGCTCCTTCCATATCCGAGGATATAAATAATCATAATTGTTACTTCGACCGTTAACCAGGCTATTCCACCAGTGCGAAATCCGCGAAATAATCCTGTCTTGAATATATCTGCATAAAGTCTTACTTACGTAGTATAATTCCTCCTGTGCAATAGAAGCAGCATTAAAGTAAAACAAATATTTTGTACAAAAGTATCAAAATTAAATCTAAAGCTATATAA
>JBAXTR010000178.1:0-5267 GCA_037130095.1 Methanomicrobiales archaeon | reverse complement strand
ACATATGGATATAAAATATTGTAACAGTATATCTCCACCAAATTTTTAACTTCCGGAATTTAAGAATAAAACCGGTAATCGTGGCAGAAAGTAAGATTTTTCCCCCGATACCCGGGTATACTATGGATTCACCTGACTACAGCTGAGCTGGCGGTATCGAAGGGGTTAGTTCTCACCGCAAGAGAGAAGAGATACGGGTAATTCATTTGCAGGTGAAGCATATAATCGAGCCATTGAATAACAATGAAGGAGATAACCCGCTTTGTATCCCCTGCAAGATGGTTCAGGTCAGATTCTGGGAGCTCCCCGAAATCATCCCTCGCAGATAACTCTTCTTCAAGATGAAATACAGCATTAAGGAGATCGGTAAATGCCTCGTGTTCAAACAGGACCGGGTGCTGCAGGAGTTGGACAAGAAGTGTCCGTTTTCCACGGAGAAGCTGATGAATCTCAAACAGATCAACCTTATGGATATCAATTTCAAAATTCAGGCTTCCGAGCCGTGATTTAGCCTCCATGAACTCCCGTTCTGACCACCCAGGCTGCACAACGAGAGAATTATTCAATGCTTCAGAAAAAGTTACTGCTTCTTTCAGTTTCCGGATTAACGGGATTCCTGCCTCAGAAAAAAATACCCCCACGATCATATTCACTTTTTTTTTCTTTGCCACCGCCTCTTTACGACCGAGGGTTAATTCAATGGACTGGGCAATAACAAAAATAAATGTCCCCACACCGGCAAGAATGATAAACATTTCAAGAATCTTACCAGCATCCGTCCTTGCCGTGATATCTCCGTATCCGACAGTAGAGATCGTGATGATCGTAAGGTAGATAGAATCAAGCGGTGAAAGTCCCTCAATGATAATAAAACCAATTACACCAGTGGTAAGAACCAGCGCAAGAATGATAATATAATACCTGAACATGAATACCGGGGAATTCATCAATTGTCTAAATCTGTTACCGCCACTTAAAAAAACTAACCGCTTATTTCCGACTGAAATAAAAAAATAGCTTTCAAATTTCTGGATTACATCCCCGTAACATTTTGCTCAAGGATAACGTGGGATCGTTCCAGTTCTGACAATGCCAGAGGAACCGGATAATTTTCATCATACGTGGAAAAAATCCTGCCAGTCAGCCACATTGAATTATGGAACACGATCTAATCCGCCAAAAGAAAAGTGAACCTTCATCTACCCCTTGTAACCAAATAGACTGCTATCATGGCCATGCCACTTCAACTTCAGGTCGTTAATAAATGTGCAGAACTTGATATCCCCCTTATCGGATTTGCATCGGCGGATAGTTGGAATGAGCCACTCTTTGACCCATGGGCCCCTGAACAATTTCGCCCGCGGGCAATATACCCGGAAACAAACACGGTAATCGTAATTGGTATACCGGTACATCTTCCGGTCCTTGAAACTTCACCATCGATATTCTACCATGAACTCTACAAAACCGTGAATACACTGCTTGACCTGAGTAGTTACCGGATCTCCATTATGCTCAATGATCTTGGTTATCCCTCAATCGCAATCCCGAGGGATGGGTACGGATCAATCAGCGTATTAAAAGAAAATCCTGTGGCGTTTTTTTCTCACCGGCATGCGGCTTTTCTGGCAGGTCTTGGTAATTTCGGTGTGAATAACATGATACTCACGCCCGGGTATGGCCCCAGGGTACGGTTTACCTCGATTTTTACCAGTGCAAAATTCCAGTGTGGGGAGATCCTGCATACACCCCTTTGTATCCGGTGCATGCGGTGCGTAACAATCTGTCCGGTCAATGCCTTGCAGGAAGAAGATTATCCTGGAGGACTTACGGATAAAAAAACATGTGCAGAACGCTCTGAAGACCTGCTAAAACAGTATATCTCCCCCTGTGGGTTATGCATCAAGGTCTGCCCGGTTGGCACGGACCGGACTCTCTATCATCGGGAAGATCCTGGAATATACGATGAATCAAACCCTGAATATGCGAATTATCATAAAGGATGGGGGCATGTCAGGTCGTACGGAGGAAAAAAATAGAGATTTAGGCTCTGTTGACATCCGAGTGGATAAGTAAAATTCTTTGATTTTTCAGAAAACGATCAACAGAATAAGCAATACATTTAGGAAAAATGGGGGATATCAGTTCAGGACAAGAATCATTACATTGAGGTACGTGGCAATGCATACCCAAGCGATATAAGGGACAAGTAATACCGCAGCAGTCCGTGAAACCCGGTAAAAGAAATAGATCGTTGCCAGGATAAGGACAATAAGGGTGAGGATCATGACCAGTCCGGATGATGGTGAATGAAACCCGAAAAATGCAAAAGACCAGAAGATATTTACAACCAGCTGGGCAGCAAATACAATTACACACTGTCGCACAGGTTGTTTCTCCGTCCCTTCCCTCGCAACCAGGTACAGCGAAATACCCATCAGGACATATAACGTGGTCCATACAGGCCCGAATAACCAGTTAGGTGGAGTCAGCGGGGGTTTTATTAACCCTGCGTACCAGGTTGGAATAGCTGACATTGTTGCAAACGAACCAGTTACCCCGGCCAAAAGAGGTACGGCAATACAGATGATGAGAAGGACTGGAGAGCGAATTTTCGGTATGTTCATACGAAGATCAGAAAAATTATGAATGGTAATGCTTGATACTTCCGGTTGCAAAGTCATGGTATGGTTGTAGATTAAATGCCCCCGTAAACGACGAAATTCTCAATTAATTCTACAAATATTGATTTTCCGCACCCCTGATTGTCTCCACAGGAATCCAGATTATGACCTGAATTCAATTTCAAAACATCTATTCGGGTAGGAATTAAAAAACCATACTATTCAACTGGCATGCCAGGGCTGCACTCCCAGAAAGTTATACAGATTGCAAGGGATCATGGAAATTACTGTCGATAAGCAGGAAGGATGTTCAATCCTTATATTGGAAGGCAGGCTTGATGCCGAAGGGGCCTCGATACTAACTCCATATATTGATGGTAATACCACTGAAAAGGAAAAACACCTTATTATCGATATGAGCCGGGTCCCCTATATTTCCAGCGGGGGCATCCGGGCACTCAACGCCGCATATAAAATCAGGAAAAGTAAAAACGGGCAGCTGGTGCTTGCCGGTACGGGAGAGTTTACCAGGAAGGTGCTCGAAGTATCAGGTTTCACCCGTATTTTTCCTCAATACGCAACCGTCGAACAGGCAATCCGGGCCCTGCAGGAAACGTCTTTTAAAGGTACTACAGTTTGTGAGTGGAAAATTCTCCCCGGATTACCGGAAAGTCCTGTAATAATAAGGTACCACGCGGTTTCAGACGGGAAGGCTGACCTTGTAACATGGGGACCATGGAACGAAATGAATTTATCGGGCCTGAAAACAGAAGATCTTATGCCCCTGCATTTGAAGAAGGAACGTTATGCCATTGGTATTGGCGCTTTCGGCCCTTCACCGGAGGAATGTATTGGAAACCTTGGAAACATGGTTTTTGCCGGTGACATGATTGCCTGGACCCCGCCTGGTGGAGGTGCGGCAGATTATATCATGACAAGTACCGATACTCTGGTAGAAAAGGATGTGCCTGGTTTCTTACGGGAAATTCCCGGTGTTTTTTGTGCTTGTTCAATGGAACTTGAAGGGGGGATCCATGAAGTCATGCTGGTTGAGCAGGGTACGTCCCCTGCAAAAGAAATTACACTCGGGGAAATTTATTCATTGATCGCTACCCGTGCAAAAGAACGTGGAACTAATTACAACGGCGTAACAGCAGTTAAAATCCTGGCCCAGATCAGTAGTTGTGATGCACTTATCCTTGAAATGTCACCCGCGGAGACAAACAGGCCAAAGGACCGGAGCTCGATTTGGTCAAATGGGAATATCATCGAATGGTTCCGGAATTTCAGGGAAGACCTCAATAGTGAAGGGACTCTAATCGGTTTTGGCGTAATCTACGACCAATCAGTTACCAATAAACCGGATCTGGAAAATATCGCCCAGATATTCCCGGAAGGTCTTCCACCTGATGGACCGGACCTATCCTCTCATACACTTGGGGTATCTTTCAAGTCCTTTAATTGGGATTCAAATTCCGATATTGAACGGGAGATAAAAAAACTGGAATCAGAAGGTGAGATGACCGGGGTGTATCACCTGACCGCCACAACAAGTATCAGAAAAGCACTCCTTGGGGTCTCATATGTCAACCGGTTGCGACGTGATGATGGTCCGGTTATCGAATTCGAAGAACCATGCCCGGAATGGAACGAGCAGTACACGAAGATCACACAACAACTTCACCAGGGGAGCAAAACTGTTTCCCTATCCCGGATTTCCGGGGGCTTTAGCGGCTCCCTTGTATTCCGGGCCATGGTAACTGACCGTTCAGGACGGAAACAAATGCCATTCGTGATGAAACTCGGTTCATGGTCAATGATCTGTGACGAGGTCCGGGGATATACCGGTTACGTGGAACGCTATATCCTGAACAGTTCCACCAGGCTCATCCAGCACCGCCAGGTCGGAGAATCAGGCGGTATATTGTACAACTTTGTAGGGATCGGTGGTCCGTCCAGTAAACTTATCTCACTTGAAGACTTTTACAAGTCGAATTCCCCGGCCCAAATTGAGTCAGCCTTTGACCACCTCTTCCGGATTGTCCTCAATGCCTGGTATGGCCAGCCGGTCCGGCGTGAAATTGCATTATACCAGGAGTACCAGAGACCCCCGTTGTATGAACAATCCAGGGAATACGCACTATCCCATTTCGGCATTACTGCATCTGATCCTGAGATCGAACTTCCATGCAACCTTGGTAAATCCGCAAATCCACTATATTTCATCGAACATATCATCCCTTCACGAGGGTCAATGATAACTCCTGCATACAGTGCCCCGCAACATGGCGATCTGAACCTGAAAAATGTCCTGCTTGACCAGGATGGGCATATGTGGCTTATTGATTTTTCAGATACTCGAATCTCCCATAATCTCCGCGATATAGCGAAGATGGAAACGGTTATCCGGACAGAAATGGTCTCGTTTTCATCCGATGAAGATGTATGCAGGATGGCGGACAGGGATCGGTCTATCACCACATTCAATGACCTGGGGGATATACCCGGAATAGAGGAACAGGACCTTCCTGATGACATGGGAAAAGCGTTCAGGATAATACGGAAACTCAGGTATTATGCCGATCTGGTAACGATCCTTGATAAGGACCCCGAACAGTACCTCATTGCATTACTCTGGTATAC
>JBAXTR010000177.1:0-5283 GCA_037130095.1 Methanomicrobiales archaeon | reverse complement strand
TGTGCATTTCTTGTCTGACATGGTAACTCCTGAGATTCCTTATAACTTCTCTTTTGAAACAATTAAAAGGTTGTACCGATCCTCGTACCTTCCACCTGATCTCCCCGGAGTAACGCCTGGAATTTTTCTATCTTTTTCCCGTTCATTATCAGCGTCCGGACATGGTGGTCCAGGACAAACCGGATGAAGCCCGGGTCGACCTCCCCGCACGCTACGGGCTGGTTGATGTGGTCTATTGGGGTGCACCCATCCATAATACCATCAACCGACTTCAGGACCACTAGGTCGAGCCCGAGGCGGTATGCTGCCCATGCAGCGATGGTATCTGACGTAATATCCCAGTGGTGCGGGAGTGGGTCTTCCTGTTTCATCAGAATATATGGGAGGAATATCGTGGGGTGCTCCGGGACTTTAAGATCAGGGCTGGTACTGATTCCGAAAGATGCAATATACCAGCCGTATTGTTCCATCCCAAGGACTGCCATCCAGTGGCTTTCATTGTCCGGGGCGTGTAATGTCCGCACGATATCTGCAAACGGCCCACCGCCGGGAATGATTAGGGCCGGGGTTGAGGATGCCTGGAGTGCCCTTGTAATCCCGGGTACCTCATGGATCAGGCTGCCGCCGATTTTCATCACAAACGGTCCCTGCATGAATAAAGATCTATATCGTTAGGTTATTAAAACAGGGCTGCAACCAGAAATAGTGAAGTTACTCCCGGTATTCTTTCTTTTTTGCCTTATTATCCCGGGGGTATCGGCAATTGTTATTACCGAGTTCTGCCCTGACACCTATCTGAAGGATGATCCTGATGAATATGTGGTCCTTTCCGGGGCAGGGAGCCTGGATGGAATTCTGGTATCAGATGGTGAGGGTGGGTTCCGGTTTCCACCGGGGTCACGCATTGACGGCCATGTTACCGTTGCCTATAATAGTAAAGCGTATGCCTGTCTACATAACCGTCCGCCGGATTTTGAGTACTACAATTACGACCCTGATGTCCCCGATGTAATTCCTGCCGGGATATTCCGGCTTGCAAATACCCGTGACGAGCTGATGCTCTATGACCATGACAACCTGCTGCAGAAGGTGTCGTGGCCCACTGATGTCAGACCGCGTGAAGGACAGGTCCATTTTCTGGAAAACGGGGGCTGGGATCCCCGTGTCCTGATGCTTGGGCAATCCCGAATTGCCCCTGCAAACTTTACCGGAGTTTCCGGGGTATGTTTTGTTTCACCGGATTGTTCACTTGAGCTCTACAGGAATTGTATTGACGAGGCGAGGCACGAAATCCTCCTGAACGTGTATGAATTCAGCAGTCCTGAAATGGCAGATGCGCTCATCAGCGCCCGGAAAAGGGGTATAAATATCACCGTGCTGCTTGAGGGCGGGCCTGTTGGTGGGATAACTTCAGAAGGAAATGCCATCTGCGAGCGCCTCACCAGTAATAATATTACCGTCCGTAGTATGGGGACCATTGGTGACAACCATGCCCCATACCGCTATGATCATGCCAAGTATATCGTGGTGGATTCGCTGTACATCTTTATCACCAGCGAAAATTTTAAAGGAAATGGATTTCCCTCTGAAGATAAATCCGGAAACCGGGGTTGGGGTGTCTGCCTCATCGACCCCGGGGTCGCGGCTTATTTCAGGGAGGTATTCCTGTCTGATGTGAACGGGAAGGGGATAAGTCCCATAGCTGGGAAGGCCGGACCATTGGAGCCTGAAGGAACTGCATCTCACACGAAAGAATTCTCACCACAGCGTTTTGAGGGTGCAAAGGTCACGCCGGTCCTGGCCCCAGACACCAGTTATCTGATCTCCGATCTCTTGAGATCTGCATCGGGCAGGATTGATATTGAACAGGCATATATCAGCAATGAATCAAAAGGTGTTCCAAACCGTTTCCTCTCTGAAGCGATCAACGCTTCACGCCGGGGTGTACATGTGAGGGTACTCCTCGACTCGTACTGGTTTAACACGGAAGGTGAGGACGATAACGATGAAATGATGGCGTATATCAACCAGGTTGCGGCCACTGAACACCTCCCGCTTGAAGCCCGGTGTGCAGAGCTGGACCGGAATGAACTGGAAAAAATTCACAACAAGGGGGTTATTGTTGACCGGAATAAAGTCCTTGTCAGCAGTATTAACTGGAATTACAATTCCCCGACATTTAACCGCGAAGCTGGCGTCATCATCGAGCAACCGGAAGCGGCACAATACTACGAGGAAGTGTTCGAGGATGACTGGGGCCAGTCGACGGGATTAGGTAAGACGCAGGATACAAGTACGGGATACCTTAAAATCGGGATCGCTGTTATGGTGGTTGCCCTGTTAATGGTATGGTACTGGCGACGAAAAAACTCGTGAAATAATAATTGACAGGTAAAGTAAGGAATATTACATGCGAATAGTCAGGTCAGTCCAGTCCAAAGTCTGCGTTGATGGCTCCCTTTTAAAAGAGTACCTTCTTGATGAGCCACCGACTGACGAATTTCTGGCATTCCTGGAACATTTCGGCTCAGTCCGGCTTCTGTCACAGATGAAAAAGCCCTATTTTTCCTTTGAAAAGGAAGATTTCATATCAATAAAGGGCTTTATTGGTGACCCTGATGTCGAAGTCCGTTACCGGAAAGAGTTCCAGGACCTCACTGCTGACTACTTTCACCTGCTCCTGTTTTACTTCCGGGAAGGTGAAGGCGGGGTTGAAAAGTTACAGGCGATAGGGCTTACGATACAAAAAAAAATTGATCTACGTAAAAGTCCTGACCGGTGAAGGATTAATCATCAGGATGAAGGAAAGCAGAGATAGATTTACCATTATTATGGATTGAGCACAATCAGGGTTTTTTATGAGGGCCTGTTGTACACAGAACGTCATTTGCCATGAAAACTACCCTCTGGGAGGGTATAGATGAGAAAAGTGCAATCTTTTTTGATTACTTTTTCAAAACCGAAAAATCGGAGGCGGGTAAAAATGAATTTTTATCCGGTCAGAAAGTGTTCATCGCAGCCAGACTGGCTGACTTCACTTTTTCATTGCACATTTGCAGACATCGCACAGCGTGATCTGGTCATCTTCTCCAGCTACTGCCATGGCCCAGCGATCAATCAGGGCATCGATCTCACCGCATAGCTGAACTTCTGCACCACGCTTTTTACTCATGTATTGAGAGATCGCAGCGCGCGTAACTCCAAGCCGCTTCGCTGCATCGCTCTGGCTCATACCTTTATCGTTTACCAGACGGTAAACCATCTCGGCCCTGATACCCGGAAGGTATTTTCGGGCGAGTGAATCACATTTCATGATGTTGCATGGGCTTTCGCTCATGCACACACCATTGTCGGCGCCCGGCCCTGGTAAATAATCTGTCGTGCGTCTCTGAAGTTGAATTTCTCAATGATGAGGTGATTTTCCTTCAGTTTTTTTAGCGCATAGCGGACGGTCCTTGGGGCCAGGTTACTCTTCTTTACAATCTCCTTGTGGGTCATTGCCCCACTCTCGTCCAGGAGAGAAAGGACGGTTTTTGATGATGGGGGAAGGTTCGTTCCTGGCATGTAGCATATGTTAACACTGTTAACTCTTAAAGCTACCGGTTATTACAGTATCCGGATGATAATCTGGATATATGCTTACCCGGCAGGAACGAAATGCCTTCATCCTTCTCGTGGTTGTGACACTTGCCGTTGCTGCAGGATTCATCATTATCGAGTCAACCGGAAAATCCACATATGCAACACGATTTACAAAAACATCCGCGGATGGAACGCTTGTCCTGCTTGAAGGTACTATAGACCGTATGATTGTTACAAAAAACGGTGCAGACCTGATTCTTGATGTGAATGGAACATCTGTGTTTATTCCTTCGTCTTCTGCAAAGGGGGTTTCATTGAAAAATGGAGATGCGGTCCAGTTGTACGGGGTTGTCCAGACGTACCGCGGCGAAAAGGAAGTTGTTGTCCAGCAGCCCGGGGATATCCGGCTGGTATGAATACCTGGTGATGTAACATAGGTCCGAACGAATAACATTTCCACAAGTAAAAAAAAAATATGGCCTCTAGGTTATTCCGGAATTTGAATACCATGGCGAGCGTCAGGACCTGCATGGTATCAGAAATGTATCAAATTGCAGATCTTCGCGATCAAACCGGGATTTCGTATATGGTCCAAATGGACAATTTCGCCAGGATCCACCTATAGGGGTGCAACAAAGAATGACGATTTTGCTGGCTTTCAGAATGGAAAAAGGGTTTGATCCCTTATTAATAAAAAAAATGGTCCCGAATCTTGGAATATTACCAGGACTCGGGGAAGGCCATATTTGTGTAAATATCTTCAAGTCTTGCCTTGTGACCGCGTTCCATGTTTGCCAGCTGGGAAAAGAGCAGTTTTGTCTCGGTGTCCTGGGCAAGGTTCGCGAGCTGGGTGTAACTCTGCATGGCTTCAAGCTCTTTCTTGATCGCGATTACAATACCATCGATTGGTTTAAGGTCCATGGTAAGGGGTGGTGACGCGACCGAATCTGCTATCTTGTAGTCATGTGATGGATCAAATTTCATCTTTGTTACATCCTTCGTGAGCATTCCCTGGAGGAATTCGCGGTGCTGCTTTTCCTCCCCGGCAAGTTCTGCAAACAGCTTCTTAAGGCTGGCATCCTTCACTTTGTCTGCAATACCACGATAAAATGTGTATGCCTCGACCTCCCTGTCGATTGCTGTTGAAATAATCTTCTTCGCATCTTCTGGCTTCATAGCTCTTCGTTCCTCTGTTTAGTAAAGTATAGATAATTACCATATATAAGAACATTGGTTTTTACCATATTAATGGCAGATATGCCTGATATTGCGGAAATTATAACATATTTTGTATGTAATCACATCCCCGGAATGGTTGATGTTTATCCTTTTTCCTGAATATATCATGCAGGCCGGTTTTTCCGAGTTCACTCTGATCCCAACACGGAACTAAGTATGGGAATGTAAAATCCAGGTTACTGGAATATGAAGAGAAAAACGGACAAAATGGCCCTTTTTTAGCGAAAAACCATTTGAAACCGCTGAATAATTTCGTAAATGCATTAATCCAGTCTTCGATCTATGATGGAAGAAACAATTGACTGGGAACTTAAAAAAAAGACGATTATTAAGGTTAGTACCTTGGCTGTCTGTGTTTCGGGAGACATTCCTGGCAATATACAGGTCTGCCTTCGGTCGGCTTGAACGGTACTTCACAATCTTTTCCACAATCTGAACAGACTACTTTTGTCATTTCACGGG
>JBAXTR010000176.1:0-5287 GCA_037130095.1 Methanomicrobiales archaeon | reverse complement strand
ATTCAATTTTCATCCTGTGTGCTTGTGGCCCTTTGGCATCATGTCCGTTTTCATGGGAAATGATCTGTTCCCTGTTCGCCTTTTCAATTCCTTCTATGAGGTTTTTTATCTGTCCACTCCGAATTATTTCCATTGGCAATGGAATTCAGGTAGATTGCCCACTGATTGATCAAGGGTGGAGAAATTCATTAATTAGGCTCTATTTTCCCCTTGTTTTTTGCCAGAACCCAGACCCTGTTGTTTCCACTGGAAGTGGGAAAGGATGATGGAATATATATTAAAAATTTAAAAAAAGGAAAGCTTGTTGTTTGTTCTATGTGCAATAATATAAATATATTCCGAAATATTATTCAATAGAATGAAAAATGATAATATCTATTTTGCTTTTTGGTTTGGATCACCTGAGCAAGAGCCAACGGAAGTAAGGATAAAAACCAGGAGATAATGCCCTTGTCAGAAGATTATTCAACAAATTGAAACCGGAAAACAAAAAAAGTCGGAAGAAAACAGGGTCTATGTAAAGCAAAGGGAACAGGAGAAACAGAAATCCCCCAAAAGGAGAGCAGAAATATCTAGAATAATGAAAATACAAAAGAAATCCAAATCAAAACAAAGAGGCAGAAATCAAAATAATCTCCAGAGGAAATAAAGGGGTCCCTGTAAAAAGGAATTTGAAATAGAAACGGGAACTGTTATACAACTGTCAATCAATCATATTAATGATGCAATGAACCCCGAACATATTCAACCCATTCCAATAAGAACCGGAATAATCACTGTTTCAAGCTCCCGGAACACAGGAACTGATTCCAGTGGAAAAATAATTTCTACATATCTAAGCCAGGCCAATTACCCTGTTGATTATTATATGATTGTGCCGGACCGGATTGAAACCATCAGGGAAGCTGTAACCAAAGGGCTGGAACAATGTGACTGCCTGATCCTGAATGGAGGCACAGGTCTGACATCAGATGATTGCACAATAGAAGCTGTTGAACCACTGTACGAGAAAAAAATTGATGGATTTGGGGAACTTTTCAGGATGAAAAGTTATGAGGATATCGGACCAGCTGCCATGCTATCTCGTGCAAGTGCAGGGCTCATCCGGAAAAACGTCGTTTTTTGTATACCGGGTTCCAATGCAGCCGTGAAGTTGGCAATGGACACACTCATTATCCCCGAAGTCCGGCACATCCTGAGCCATGCAAGGAAATAAAAAAAATCACTTATATTCCAGTTCATTGTTTTTTTTTTAAACCAACTGACGATATCATTTATTTACATCAAGAAGTGCAACTCTTTCAAGAACAAGATCTACTATCCGATCCCTTCCTGTTACCCCAATCTCCTCGTTTGTGATCCCGAATAAAGGAACCAGAACTTCCATTTTTTCATCTGTTATCGGTTCCCAGTCTTCAGATGAGAAGGTCATTTCCCCTGATAGTTCAGGCCATACCTGTGGATTTACAGGATAAACACAGAGATAACACCTGTTCAAACCCTGGCGGACTCCAAATCTGACCCCCTCCTGACACTGGCGGGAGCCTGAAGCATAAAGGAGTGCTTCAATTTCAAAGGAACTTGAAATACATGTACCACTTCTCATTGCCCTCAATGCATGTTGCATCGCAGAAATAACATGTGGTTTTCCAGCCATCAGGTCCGCATTGAAACAGACAACTGAAACACCATTCCGGTTAGAAACGTCCCGTAACCAGGTGAGAAACCCCCCGATATCCCGGACCTGAAAACAGACCTGCCGGATTTCGAAACCCGGATCACTGTTTTCACGATCACAAATGACATCTGAATGATTGCTGTTTCCTGATGTATCCATTTTTATATCCCTGCCATTCCATGTTGTCCGGTATTCCCGGAAACCAGTTAATCCTCGAAATGGGATAACGTGTATTGCTTTTTGCGGGTCAATGGGCCTTCCCCGGATTCGATTGTCTCCTCTGTGTTCTTAGAACTCTGCCTCTTTACAGAGTTAAACAATTGGTCTGCAATTCCTTTTCCAAGAATTTGGCCGACCCTATCAGTTCCCGCCGCCTGGAGGTCTGCTGGGGATGTAATTCCACTGTTAAACAGGCGTCGTGCTCTAACCCGGCCGATATTTCTGATTTTTACCAGTGGCAATAGCTCCCTCTTTACACCGTATTTCATGCAGTATTCAAACTCCCGGACCTGGTTACGGAAACGGGGAGAGAACATCGGGGCGAGTCTCGATGTTGCATGGAGGAGCCAGTTCACGCTTTCCACCATCGAATAAATATCTCCCGGGCCAACCGAATACCGCTCACAGATCATGGTATCAGAAAGCTCATTTGCCCAGTCCTGGAGTAGCATTGTAGTTTTTAAACCCCGGTAATATGCTTCTTCTTCGTCACCGGGTAACTGGAGCCAGAGATCTTCTTCCCGTTCGATGAGGAACCTGTCCAGGTACGGAATATCCTTGTTACTTACATAAAGGGTGTACATATCCGGAGTACTGCAAATCAACTGGAGGAGCCCGATATCTGAATATTCCCCGGCAGAACACATGCCGCTGATGATGATATCAGCGCCTCTCGGGTCGATATAAAGCTGTGAGATCAGGTTCCCGGACTCTGTTGCTGACACTATCCCACAATTTTCTGTGATCATCTCCGTTTTATTGAGAAACTCCATCACCTGTGCGATAACGCGTGGAATGACCCTGCTCTGTTTATGCTGGTAAAGGAAAAAAGTCCTGTCCATAAAAGCAGAAAGATCCTCACGGGATTTCACAAATCCAGATGCGATTAGCGAAAGGATATGCGTGCAGAGGGTGGTCTCAGTCCCACACTGTGAATAAACATCTTCTGCCGGGGCATCAATATACCACTCGAACAGTGCCTCGACATCCTGTTCGTCTTTCGCAATTAGTACAGCCTCCCCATATGGGTCGAGATGAGGACGGCCGGCACGACCGGCCATCTGGTGGTATTCCCTTACCGGGATTGGGACCATACCCTCTCCTGAAGTGAAACGCCGGTAATCCCTGATAATTACTCTTCTTGCCGGCAGGTTAAGCCCGGCTGCAAGGGTTGGAGTCGAAGAGATACACCTGATAAGTCCCTTCCGGAACCCCTCTTCAATAATTGCCCGGGCCTCTCGTTTAAGACCCGCGTGATGGAATGCTGCCCCGGACTCGACACAAGCTGCAAGTAATTTGTCGTTATCCGTTTCTGCCAGTTTCTGGATCTTCCCCGAAAGGTCTTTCAGCTCCGGACTCTCTAATTTCAAAGCAGCAGCAGCCCGCTTTGCAAAAGCCTCCGCATTTTTCCTTGACGAGACAAATACAAGACACTGGCCCCCCTCATTGATCGTGTCCACACAGAGGTTCAGGTCCTCAAATTTTGACACATTTTCAACCGGGCGGCTAACCTCGTGAAACCTGATCTTCCCATTGTAAAAGACACCCTGCCGGAGGTCAACAGGTCTCCACTCGCTCGTTACAAGTTCGGCGTCCATCCAGCGGGCGAGCACACCGGGGTTCCCGATAGTTGCACTTAATGCGATGATCTGCATATCCGGGTTGCGATACCGCATCTTTGTAATGACCATCTCGAGCGTGGCGCCCCGGTCAGGAGAATCGATAAGGTGGACCTCGTCAACAACGAGAAGTGAAATATCCCTGAGCCAGGGTGTATTGTTCCTGATAAGGGAATCGACTTTCTCGCTCGTGGCAACGATAATGTCATTCTTTCCAAGCGAGTCGTCCCTCCTGTCCAAATCTCCCGTGGAGATCCCTACGCGGACGTTTTTCCTGGAAAACTCATCAAATTTTTCACTTGCCAGTGCCTTCAGGGGAACGATATAGAGGCATTTACCCGATCGTGCGATATGAT
Source organism: Methanomicrobiales archaeon (assembly GCA_037130095.1). Classification (GTDB taxonomy): domain Archaea; phylum Halobacteriota; class Methanomicrobia; order Methanomicrobiales; family Methanospirillaceae; genus CAIKOD01. Next base: position 1,415 of record JBAXTR010000176.1, on the reverse strand, counting down.
GATGCATCGCCATTTCGGCAATAAGGGTTTTTCCGCTGGCGGTAGGGATAGCTACGAGGAGGTTTTTCCGGTCAAACATCCCCTTTTGGATACATTCAGCCTGGGGTGGGTACAGGTCGGAGATCCCGGTTTTTTGATAATATTCCTTCAGGTGCCCGGATATTGGTAAATCCTCAATTTTCATCAGTTACAACCCTGGTACTTGAAATAACATACCATTCCCCACTTCAGATCCAGACCCCTTCAATTCCACTCTAATAACATTCCAGTATAGTTAAATTGATCAACCGAGCTTAGGGAACCTGTATTACTCTCCAGTGGAAATGGCCCTTTTGGATACCGGAAGATTATGGCAATCTTCAAGTATCGCCGCTGAAGGTCCGGAAAAATCAGTAATAATAGGAGATAACATCCTGCTTTAACTCCCTCTTTTTCTTCTCGAGGAAAGAGTAGACCGTTTCATGGGGGACTCCCTTGATAAGCATATCAATTGCAGTCCGGGCAATTTTGATATGTTCCGGCAGCCCGATAAGGGCAATTGTTTTTCCGAACACCGATATGGTTACCTGTGTCATATCTTCAATCTGCTCCCTGGACTTCCCGTCTTTTCCAATAATCCGGCCCCGGATCCTGTCAAGCTGGTTCGGTGTATCCGCAATCGCGGAAAGGTCGATAATGTCAAGGAGTAAATCCTCGTCATCAAGGAGACAAAAAGCACGTTCCGGTGAAAATCCCCTGTTGATAGCGTTGACTGTCTCAATTGCTCTCAGGACCCCGAGAGCCTCCTCTCCCTCGATCCTGACCATACCCTCCTTACTATCGATCGTGATTTGAGCCCCTGACTTGTCTTCCAGCTTCTTTTTAGTCGATCCTTCTTTACCTATCAATGCCCCAATCCTGCTTCCTGAAACTTTTATTTCCTGCATCATGACTCATCACACCTTTTTTCCCTGCGGCTGTTTGTCAGCCAGGTCCGGGAAGACAAGACCCGTTATCCTTGTGAAAATTTCTCGTTCATCCCTCACTTCGCAGCGGGAAGCAAAGAAATGATTGATGTTTGCAATATCCCGTTTAAGGAACTGGAATGCCCTTGGATGATCTGTTGTTACTGATTGTCCCATGTCAATGACAAACGGCCTTTCCCCGAAAAGGATGTTGAACTCGCTCAGGTCTGCGTGGATAAGCCCGGCTTTTTTGTATAAATCTTCCATAAATGATATGATATGCTCGTATGTTCCGGCAGCATCCCCGAGGTTGACATTCCGCATCTGGGGGTAAGGATGCCCACCGGATCCCATAAACTCCATTATGAGGATATTCCTGTCCCAGACATAAGGTTCAGGGACAGGAAGACCCGCCTCGTGCGCCCGTTTCAAATTTGAAAATTCTTTTTTCGCCCAGGCAAAAATCAGGTC
>JBAXTR010000175.1:0-5293 GCA_037130095.1 Methanomicrobiales archaeon | reverse complement strand
AAGGACGGCAGTTACCCCTCACATTTGTCATCTGTCTCCTCCTGGTTGTCACCCTTGTGTTCTTGGCGCTTTACCCCGATTACCAGAATACCAGTCAATACGGGTCCCAGAGCAGGGTCTACCTCGTCTACACCTCATCCGGGTCTATGGTCCAACTGTTGAACGCCGGCCAGATTGATGCATTCATCGTGTGGGAACCGATTGTTTCAACCGCTACCCTTCCCGGGACTGCAAAGATGATTGCGACCCCCGAATGGATGCCTCCACCGGGGGTATGGGGTGATACCGCCTGCTGTGTTTTTATCCTCCGAAATGACATGGTCGAGAAGAATTCCAATGTATCGGCCCTCCTTTCCGCCCTGACAACCGCGGCGGTCGAACGGGTAAACGAAAACCAGTCATTGGCAGAGAATATCACGGCTAACTGGGTATTTGGCACGAAACCCCTCCTGACAGCGTCCGGAACGCTTAACCCGTTGTCCGTTGAGCAGCAGGCCTTTACCAATATTAACTTCACGAGCGGGGCAAACCCCCCCGATATAGAGGATATCGGACTGCCAGCCGAAGACAGCACGACAACACCCCTGATGGACAGGACGATTGTTGAGCGGGGGAAACAGTTCCTGAACGGGTCATTGCCCCTTCCGGAAACAGATTCGCCGGTCCAGGTGAACCTGGGTTACCTGGCCTCTTCCGACCATACGGCACCACTGTATGTCATGGTGAAAGACGCAGACTACTTCCGCGACCGCTACGGTTTCTACCTGGCCCCGGATAACCCCGCACAAGCGCGACCCGAACACTGCACACTTTACGTGAATGACCAGCCTTTCGCAAATGTCAGCCTGATTCCCGGCCAGTCCGGGGGAGGGATAATGACCACCATCGGGCAGGGTGCCCTGGACGGGGCCTATATCGGGTCTGTCCCTGAAGAGCTCCAGATAGGTCTCGGGAACCCCTCGACGATGATCCAGTCCATTAATTCCGGCGGGACCGGGCTCGTGGTCAGGACCGGGGCACCCTGTAACGACTGGAATACCTTTAGTGAGTGGGTAGATGCCCGTTCGGCTGAAGGCAGGCCTCTTGTCATCGGAACCGTCCAGAGCTCGATCCAGGAGAGTATTATCAGGAGTGCGCTTGCATACGACAATATTACGGTGATTATGTATGGTACGTAACAATAAGCAGACCATTTCTAACATGGCAAAAGGACTGGCCGTTATTGTCCTGTTCCTTATTATATGGGAAGTTGCGGCGGTTATTATCAATAATAACTATATCCTCCCCAGGCTCGGCGACATTATACGGGTCCTGGTCCATCCGCTCGCGTCCGTCCTCGGGGGTGCCTCACTGGCACAGAATGCCGCCGTAAGCCTCCGGGAGGTGCTTACCGGGTTTTTCTGTGCAGTGGCTGTCGCAGTCCCCCTGGGGCTCCTGATCGGCACGTCGAAAGAGGTCGATTCCTACCTGAACGCTTTTATCCAGATGATCCGCCCCGTCCCACCCATTGCCTGGATGCCGTTTGCCATCGCATGGTTCGGGCTCGGGTTTACATCAATTATTTTCATTATTTTCATGGGAGCGTTCTTCCCAATCCTGATTAACACGATAGACGGGGTACACGGGGTGAGGTCGCAGTGGACCGATGTGGCCCGGATGTTTCGGGCAACTTCGTTGGAACGTGTCCGGACCGTGATTGTCCCGGGTGCAATGCCTGTCATCTGGACAGGGCTCCGCGTAGCGTTTGCCGTTGCCTGGATGTGCGTCGTTGCAGCCGAGATGCTACCCGGGACGAGTGCAGGCCTTGGTTTTATGATCATGTATGCCTATAACCTGGGCCAGCTCCAGGTAATCGGCGCCGGGATGGTCATAATCGGCATCATCGGTCTTGGTGCAGATATGCTCTTCCGGGCCGGGCAGGTCAGGTTCTTTCACTGGCAGGGGAGGGGATGATGGAGCCCGTTCTTTCGGTCAGGGATCTCAAAAAGACCTTTGAGGGTGATGAACAGGAATGCAAGGTGCTCCAGGGGATATCGTTCGACGCATTCCCAGGCGAAATACTCTGCATCATGGGGACTTCGGGGTGCGGGAAGTCCACGTTGCTCCGGATGATTGCCGGTCTTGAAACCATTGATTCCGGCACCATCAGTACGCCTGAGTCCCAGGGGACGGGGACGGCCAGGGCAGCCATGGTATTCCAGGACGATGCCCTCTTCCCCTGGCTTAATGTCCGCGATAATATCTCCTACGGCCTGACGCTCGGTTCGGAGAGAGTTCCGGAGGAGGTGGCTTCGAAGCGGGTGGCAGACCTCCTCGATCTTGTCAGGCTTACCTCGTTCTCTGCGTATTACCCTTACCAGCTCTCCGGGGGAATGAAACAACGGGCTGCCGTTGCACGGGCACTTGCCGTACAACCTGGGGTCCTCCTAATGGACGAACCGTTCAGTGCTCTCGACCCGTTTACACGCCGGGAGCTCCAGGATGAGATCATCAGGATACGGGATGCTGCATCAGCTGCCGGTCACCCGGTCGCCATCCTGCTCGTCACCCACAACCCGGAAGAGGCAGTCTACCTTGCAGACCGGATTATCGTCCTTTCAGACAGGCCGGCTACCATCCATGGATTGATCGATGTCCAACTCCCCCGCCCGAGAAGTATTTCAGACAGGGATTTCCTGGTAATCCGTGAAGAGGTAACGGGTCTGGTGAAACGATAACCTTGGTGGATGTCACGAATTCGGGATATACGAGTTGTCTCCGTTTGGGCATACCAGGAAGAGGAACGCACACCTAATTTCTCACGGCAACCGCACAGGACAGCCAGCCCGAATCAGGAGTGGGAAAGTAGGTGCATGCACCGGCCCTCCTCTTCTCCATCTCGTCCATGTCGTAATAACAGCAGGTAAAATCCGGCGCGATTAATCCACGGATTTCCCCTTCTGTATAGGTTGTCATGCAGTTGAGGGCTGTATAATCCCTGACATGCGAGAATATTGTTTCCGGTATGAACCGCCGCTCCTCCCGAATCAGCCGGCAGGGCTTGAGGTGCTCAAACATGAGGCTCTGCTGCCCGGGGATCCTGGAAAGGGTGGAAAGGACACCTGCCATCCCCTCCCGTGATATATAGTAGGTGAGGCCTTCCATGACCACAATGAGGTGACCTTCATTGTCCTGTAGAAGAGCATGTTCAAGAGCGTGGAAATCCGTGATATCGGCTTCGATGGATGAAATAAAATCGCAGCGGCCCGGGATGAGGCCAGGGTAGAGATCCTGCTTCCGGTCCATTCCACACTCATCAATTTCGATGAAATTGCAACCGGGAGAGAGCAGGTCGGCGAGTTCCAGGGCAAGCGGGGAGAACCCAGCACCGAGATTGACGATTGTTGTCTTTCCCGGGGTGGAATTAACCATCGATCTGACCTGGTTGCTGATGAAGTGTTTCCGGTTGATGATCACCTCCGAGTACCAGGGGCAGATCCGGTTATACTGTTCGAACAGGTTTCTCCCGGCTTCAAGGTCGAGCCTCTGGAGATATGCCCTGGTCAGAGGATTTTGTTGGTAGTACTGGTCCGCCCAGAGCATCACCAGCGATGCTGTATCTGATACCGGATGCCGGGCCTGAACTCCTGTCATCTCCCAATCTTCCTGCTCAGATGTTTGATTGGGTAATTTAAAAGACAACTGATACACGTCTGGCGTTGTTTGGAATGACGGTCCACAGGGAAAGTTTCTCCATTTTTCACCATTTTGGACGGGATTATGGTAGCGTGTCTGATGAACGGCTTTGAACTAAAAATTCTTAATAATCAGCCAAAATTCATAAATTGGTGAAATAACCCAATATTTTTCCTGTAGAGCAGAATAGATCCGCAAAAACATGGTTTTCATTTTTTCTATCCGGATTATTACCCGGTTTTCTCCCAGGGATCAATCCACAACTGTTACACCCTCACTAATAAAATACCCTTTACATTGGATATGCAATTCCGGTTGTAATTCTCATCCTGCTCCTGCTTTACGGCTCCACCCTGGTCTTTTTTGATAAAACGCCAGCTAAAACAGAGGCTGTGCAGAGTGAAACCTACCAGGTTGTCAACACGTACCCAAACGCCAGGTTTGCATTTACCGAGGGGTTGGTGTACCACGATGGATTATTCGTTGAAAGCACGGGAGCCGCAGGGAATTCCTCCATCCGCCTTGTCAACCTGACGAACGGCAATGTCATCAAAGAGCATCAACTGCCTGACAACATCTTCGTCGAAGGGGCCACGGTTTTTGGCAATCGCATCGCCCATGAAACGGAAACATCGGGTTTTGGTATTCTCTATGACGTCTCAAGTCTCAAACCGCGGGGAAAATTTAATTATTCAACAGAAGGGTGGGGGATCACGTAGAACGGCAGGTACCTGATCATGAGCGAGGGTACGTCCTCATTGTATTTCCTTGACCCGGAACCATAACGGGCGGTCAGAACTATATCCATCACCGTTAACGTGGAGCCGGTAAATAACTTAAACGAACTTGATTTCGTGAATGGGGAAGTCTATGCAAACATCTGACCCACACCTATGATCGCCCGGATTTCCCCGGATATCGGGCAGGTCACCGTATGGATTGACCTGGCCGGGATTATGTCGCCCGAAGACAAAAAAACAGATCGGCTGGTCCTCCATCAAGTACCTGTGGGACAAGACATCCATCCCGTTCGACAAAGAGGCCTGCGCATACGGGATCACCTACGATACGAGCGGCAACCGTCTCTTTGTGACCGGTAAGCTCTGGCCGAAAGTGTACGAGATACAACTGGTGCCGGGAAACCCAAAATAGGGGGGATTTTGTGGAAAAAACATGCCTGCTCCATGTGATGAATGAAACGGCGGCAACCCGGCAGGTTCCGGAGCGAGTTATGCATTAAGCATCTGGATTAGTCGGACACTTAATGCAAAGGATTTTTTTTTTAAAAAAAAGGTAGTTATGCGTTCTTCATTTTCGCTTTTCCAACGAATCCATCCTTGCCAAGGTAGTACATGAAGCCTTTTTCCCTTACAATCTTCTCTGTACCGATTTTTTTCTTCTTTCCTGTTTTGTTGTGTTTCATCGGGGCTGCCCAGACATATCCGTCCTTACCCAGGTAATAGAGAAAACCTGTGTCGCGCTGAATCTTTTCTTTTCCAATTTTAGTACCCATAAAGCACCTCAAACCCAGATTCGGGTGAGATATTGAGGTTTAAGATCTTATCATATAAATACTCTTCGTCTATCTCTTGCATTATTGGCCTATTTTAAGAATTGG
>JBAXTR010000174.1:0-5325 GCA_037130095.1 Methanomicrobiales archaeon | reverse complement strand
GTGCTGTTCTCCGAGTAATTCGTTGACACGTATGACAAACCTCTCTTCACTGCCTTTTGGTATATATGCACCTGCTGCGATTTTATGACCTCCCCCTGAGCCCCCCATCTCTGCTGACACCCTATTGACCACGTCCTGGAGATCTACCCCAAGGGACACAACACGTTCTGTCGTCCTCATTGAGGCCTTGATAAGGGTAGGATCTTCAGGGAGCTCGCACATGATAAGGATCGGTTTCTTCCAGTTCAACTTTGACAGGGCCATGCCGGCACCAATTCCAACAATGGTATCGGGATACCTGTTGCCGACATGAATATGCTGGAGATGGGAGATTTCCACCACGCCTTTATCGAGTATGTATTGGAGGAGTTCACGGATTACGGCACGGTGGTTGCTGAGCATTTTCTTCGCATCACGGTATGCACCCGACCGGTCACCGCGGCATATCGCCCCGCCGATGTCAGGCCTCGCCCACCTGCCGCAGGCATTCAGCACCGTTGCAAACTCCTGCGCATTCCGGAGCGGCTCCCCCCCGGGTTCACCGGGAAATAAATAAGTCTCACAGAACAACCGGTCAAAAGGTTCCCCGTTTGCCATCAGTTGTTCTACAAGGGCGCTCATAACCTTCTTTCTGTCATCAAATGATAGTCCCTCCCAGATCAGGTCTTTCCTGCCATCATATCCCTGGAGGTCAATCTTTTTCAGAAACCTGCGTGCACCATTGACATTATTGCTAATCCCGGTGATGAACGGGTCATCGTTATAGGCAAGGCAGACGTGGAGCGGCCTGGTTGAGGTGCCGTAACAGTTCAGGTCATGCGGCCTTACCTCAATGCTCCCGTGTGACACCCCGTCCTCCACAATCTCGCGTGCAGGCCCGGTGAGGCTGCAGTGTTCACGTGCCATCATATCTCCCACGTTTCCAATGACCGCAATTTTTGCGAGGTCTCGGTTATCTGGGTCAAGCCTGCGTGCAACCATGTAGGTAAGCCCAGCCGCACTCAGCTTTAAAAATCCGTGGGGGATGCAGTTTACCTGTAAATATTCAGTACTGCAGGGCTGGCTTACATGGTGGTCGATGATGAGCACCGTTTCGCTGTCCATTCCCCTCTGTTCCAGAAGGTTCTGCTGCCCGGCACCAAGGTCGGTAAAAATTTTAAATGTCCGGTCTTCGGGGACCTGGTGCATTGTCAGGGGCTCAAGTTGCCGAACAAACACCGATTTTACGGCTATTCCTTCACGGGTAAGGGCCGTTGAGAGGATGGCCTCACTGGAGATGCCATCTGCATCGATATGCGAGATGATGGTCACCTCCTGGTGATCATGGATAACGTCCGCAGCTCTGGCAACCTCCTGGTCTAACCCCATTGTAACTCACAATACGCGTTTTAAATTAAAGAAACTCTCTATTAAGGCTTAATTTCCCGCGTGTGGACATTTTCTTGTATCAACTGTTCTCCATCCCTGATCAGCCCGTAGACGATCATTTCATAGTCCACCGGGGAAGAACCCTCTCCATATGATATTAGGCAGGGGGAGGAACCAGTGACCGGGGAGAGCAAGAGCCTTTACCAGTTCCTGGAAAAAGGGGTTATCCGCCCGGAATGGATGAAAGCAATCGAAATGAATGCAATTTCGCTCGGGCATTCCGCGGACCTGATGATGGAGAGCGCAGGCAGGGCCCTCGCGGATTTTGCGCGGAAACATTCCCCGGAAAAAGTCATCGTACTTTGTGGAAAGGGAAATAATGGAGGTGACGGGATGGTCGCAGCCCGTTACCTCGCCCGTGACTGTGATGTCCGGACCTGGTCCCTTGACCAGCCACCGGTAAGCCCGGCGTGCGAGCGTCAGCGCAGACTACTTGGGTATTGCGATGTTCCTGTATTCCGGTTCAGGTGCCGGAATGATCTCGATCCCCTCCCGGAACATCTCCGTGATTCCGACCTTATTATTGATGCCCTGCTTGGCACAGGAGGCGGAGGGCCAGCCCGCGAACCACTCGACACCTGCATCGCAATGGCCAACGAGTCCGGTGTTCCTATTATATCAGCAGATCTCCCCACACCCGGGATCAGGCCAACATGGATCCTTGCATTCCACCGGCCTAAAACCCATGGTTCTGAAGTAGTGGATATTGGTATTCCTGTTGAAGCAGAGATTTTCACGGGGCCTGGAGAGGTCACCCTTCTCCCACGGAGAGGCCCGATGGCGCACAAAGGCGATGGGGGGCGTGTGCTTGTTATCGGGGGCGGGCCTTACCAGGGTGCACCCTACCTTGCCGGACTTGGTGCATTGAGGGCCGGGGCCGATATTGTACGGATTGCATCCCCTGTCTTTGAACCGGTGCCAGACCTGATTTATGAACATCTTGACGGGAAAGTCGTAACCATGGACCACATTCCCCGGTTGATTGAACTATCCCGGCAATCGGATGTCGTTTTATGTGGCAACGGTCTTGGAGATTCAAGTCACGAGGTTGTGTGTGCGGTTGCTCCGTACTTTAAAAAGGCGGTATTTGATGCAGATGCCCTACGCCAGCCGGTACCCCGGGCAGAAGAGACAATATATACGCCTCATGCAGCAGAGTTCACCCGTATGACAGGAAAAACCCCTCCATCTGACCTTGCCGGGCGTGGTTCTATGGTGAAATCCGTTGCTGGTGGATCCACAATTCTCCTGAAAGGTGCAATTGACGTAATATCAGATGGGACACGGGTGAAATTTAACAGGACCGGGACACCTGCTATGACGGTTGGCGGGACCGGGGATGTCCTTTCCGGGGTAACCGCAGCATTGTTCTGTCACCTGCCTGGATTTGATTCAGCATCAGTGGCCGCATATGTAAATGGCATGGCGGGGACAGCTGCTGAAAAAGCGATCGGTGGTGGACTACTCGCAAGCGACCTTGTTAATTACATTCCACGCGAACTATTTGGCAAGGGTGTATTATAAATGGTTGAATTTTCCCATATTGCTGGTTCCCGGGCAGAAATGGTTGATATCACCGCTAAGGGTGACGTAAGCCGGGAGGCGACAGCAAAAGGGCGGATCTATCTCCGGAAAGAGACAATCCTGGCAATACAGCAGGGGAGTGTGATAAAAGGCAATGTTCTTGCGACAGCTCGTGTAGCGGCAACTCTTGCAATAAAAGACACTTCCCGGATTATCCCCCTGTGCCACCAGATCCCCATTGGAGCGATCAAGGTCGAATTCAGTGAGGGGGAGTCATGGATTGAAACAGCGGTAACGGTTAAGACCGTTGGAAAAACCGGGGTCGAAATGGAAGCACTTACCGGTGTAAGCGTGGCACTTCTTACCATATGGGACATGGTGAAGTCTGCCGAGAAGGACCGCGAAGGCCAGTATCCTGCTACACGAATCGAAGGGGTTTGCGTAACGGAAAAGAAAAAAGAAACCGGGAAAATATAATGCTCCCTTACCTCTTGTTTTCCCTTACTGCCCGTTCAGGTCTCGCACCGTAACTCGGTAGTTCATTTTATATCCAGTCCCATCGAACTGTAAAGGAATACGGGATGCGTCCCGTGTAGGAATGTAGCTCTGAAAAGAGCTGAACCTTGGTGAATATCATGTCAAAATCGATGTATGCGTACGTCCGCGACGCATGGAAGAAACCCGATGATTCTCCGGTAAGTGCCCTCCAGTGGGAGCGCATGCAGGTCTGGAGACGGGAAGGGAGCGTAGTCCGTGTTGATCACCCGACCCGTATCGACCGGGCCCGGAGCCTCGGTTACAAGGCAAAGCAGGGCATAATTGTTGTCCGTGTGAATGTACGACGTGGTGGCCGCAGAAGGTCCCGGTATGTGCGTGCACGCCGTACGGCACGAATGGGTGTCAACCGCATTACCGCGGGAAAGAGTATCCAGAGGATCGCCGAAGAGCGTGCTTCAAGGCGTCACCCCAACATGGAAGTTCTCAACTCGTACTGGGTCGGCCAGGACGGTCGTCAGAAATGGTATGAGGTAATCCTCGTTGATGGTCACCACCCGTGCGTGAAAAGTGATCGTAATCTTTCGTGGATTGGCAACCCCGTCCACCGGGGCCGTGCAGAGCGTGGGAAAACGAGTGCGGGAAGAAAAGGGCGTGGTATGATGACCCGCGGAAAGGGTACAGAAAAGACCCGCCCAAGCATCCGGTCCCATGCGAACCAGGGAAAATAATCCCTCTGTTTTTTCAGATACGGGCTGTCGGATGATTGCCACTGATGCGACCGTATTTCCTTCCCCGCTGGGTAATACTTCACTTCGCCGCATGGTCATTGAGACCAGGGAGCTTGGGTTTGATAGCATTGTTGCTATCGGCCAGCAAGGATGGGAAACAGATGGTTTTTCGGTGATTGGCGGCACCCTTGTACGTGAAACACAGGTGAAAGCAGTAATTAATGCAGCACGGGCGAATTCTCCCGGAAAAGGGTTAATCGTGGTGAATGCAGGTAATAATTCGTTTAACCGTGCCATCATCCAGATCAAGGGAGTTCATGTAATCCGGCACCTTCACAAGACGGAAAAGAATTCTTTTGATCATATCATTGCACGGATGTCCGCAGAAAATCACGTTGCCATTGATATTGACCTCCGCCCGCTTGTTTTGTCACGCGGGGTCTGGCGGCAGAGAACAATCCAGCGGTACAAAGATATTATTGGGCTCTGTGAGCGGTTCGAATTTCCACTTACGCTTTCCAGCAACGCCCGATCGGTTGTCGAGCTGAAATCGGTGAGGGAGATGGTGAACCTTGCTACGCTGGTAGGCCTGGAAGAAACTGGTGCAAAGGAAGCCCTTTCAACAATTAAAGGCCTGCTCATCCCGGCAGGTCCAGTGCAGGTGGTCGGATGAGACCACGGCCCCCGTCGATGCGGGATAAAAGGCGGTATGTCCTTGCGAAGATAACCCCGTTATGGTTGTGTCCCGAGACAAAATCGGTTTATCTTGTGGTCCAGGAAGCAATTACGTCCCTTTATGGTGATGCAATGGCTGCCGGTATCCAGATGGCCGTCGTATATGGAGATAACGAATTCTGTATCATCAGGTGCAAAAGAGGTTGCGAGGGTCAGCTTGCGACTGCACTCTCTACTGTTTCGTGCCTGAATGAACAGGCAATCTCCCTCCGGAGCTATGCAGTATCAGGGACAATTCACGCACTGAAACGGCGGATTGAAAAATGCAGAAAGGGACCTGTCCCTGATGCCAGAGAACTAAAAATAGGTGAGAAAATATTCGAGGCATATTATTTCCCGGGTCAAAAAGTTGATGTATTAGAAAAGGGATTTAAAAGCCGGGAGCTATTGTTCCTCACAGAAACAGATATTG
>JBAXTR010000173.1:0-5330 GCA_037130095.1 Methanomicrobiales archaeon | reverse complement strand
TAACATGTCCCGTACTTACTCCGTCCAGGTATACCATCGCTCCGGTTGGAACAGAACTGACCGAGATGGCGCCGGTTGTTGATGGTTGTGAAACAGGGGTTAGCGTCAGCGATACCGGGATTGTAACCCCGGCAGTCACTGTGACAGGTTGGGTTGCATCGTCATACCCAGACATTTTTACTACGACCGTGTGCGATCCGGGGGTTATCCCTGTTAATGTCGTACTGGTAACATGTCCCGTACTTACTCCGTCCAGGTATACCATCGCTCCGGTTGGAACAGAGCTGACCGAGATGGCGCCGGTGGTCGGTGCTGCACTGCCCACCTGCAAAGCCCCGCTCTGCCGGTCCGCATTGCCGTTGCCCCCGTTACTCCATTGAAAATAGGCCCTATCAACATTAATTGATACCATGCCGGCTTTCAGTCCCTCCACCGTGAGGGTGCCAAGTGTAAGGTTGTCCGTAGCGGGCACCATTGATGTTGATGATAACGTTACCGCCTTGAAATAGATGGACCCAGCTGGCACCGATGAATTACCTGGCAGCCAGTTAGCCCATCCTGGAAACGTAACCCACGTAATCCTTGCGATGGTTGGGTCGGACACCGATACGGTGATATTATAATATCCCATGTCTGCTGGTGAATGGTCAATAACAATGGGAATTTGGGTAGTTAAACCAGGCTGTACCTGGCCACTCCCCGGGGTCACTGTCATCGCATAGGCCCCGGTCACCAGAAGGCCCGGGAGCACCAGTGTTATAATCAGGGCAAGAGCCCATCGTGCAATGTTCATTTTTTGTCTCCTTTGTTGTCCACGTATATTCCTCCCAGCTTATGGCAGCCCCGTCTCAAAGAGTGTGAAAACATCACCGAATTCTATGTACCCATTACCATTGAAGTCAAAGAATTCAACAGGCTCGTGATTTTGCATCCATTCGAGATTCCAGAAGAAATCGATGACATCATAGAAGTCCGGTGCGCCGCCGCCGTCAACGCTGTCACCGTTGATATCCTCATAGAGACCATCATGGTTCGGGTCTAGTGGTGTCGTTGGAGTCCTGGGGGGAATGCGCTTTGATTCGGGGATAGGTAAAATATCCATCACACAGACAGTCAGGTTATAGTCATGGACAGTCATATTTTGCAGTAAATCATTCTCGAGACTGTTGACACTTGAAATATTAATGACTGTGCAGCCGGCACTCATTCCTTTCAATGTAATGTTCGCGAGGAGGACATCAGTTGCACCATATCCTTGTTGATCATAGAGATCCATCCCCTTGAATGTCAGGTTATCATCAGGCAGGGCCGAATTGCTCCAGCTGAAGATGGTATAATATGAGGCCATCCAATCCGGCTTGGCGACTTCCCAGAACTCTACAACATCCGAATTGTTTGACCTGAGTGTGAAGTTATAGCCCAGGAGACCATACTGGGTGTAATTGAGATAGAACCGCACATTCGTGGTCGTATTATTCGCGAGGAGGATTTTTCCGATCGCCTGGGTCGTCGTCATGTTGGTGAACTTCACTCCCGGAGGGATGCTTACAATCATCGGATGCGTAACCGTACTATTACCGAAACTGTTCCATACGGTCAGGGTTACGGTATAAGTACCTGCCGCTGTAAACGTGTGCACCTGGGTGGGAGCGTATGTTCCATTCGTTGGACTGTCACCGAAATTCCACGCATAGTGATCAGGTGAACCGGTTGATGTCGAGGTGAAGTTCACCGTAAGCGGGAATGGACCACCTGTCGGTTTGTCAGATACAAACGATGCATTCGGGGGTGCCGGTGTGGGACGGTTATCCATGTGGACGACGAACCCGTCTGTCCGGTCGCCATAAGTATCCCCGTTATTTCCATAGTCAGCGATGAATGAATTACAAACCGGGAAGTCATAGGAGGTCGTGAACCCTGATATATAGATGTTCACCGGGTCGCTGACAGCAATACCTGTTCCTGTCTCGTCGAGACTTTTACCCAGGTACGTCGAGAAGTTAAGGCTTGAGAGGTTCGAGTTCACCATCGTGATGAATGCGTCCTGGAACGCATGTTTCGTACCGAATGTTGGTATCGGATTTTTTATGGGGAAATTGGTTGAACTGGTGTACCCTGTGATGTAGATGTTTTTGTTTACATCCAGTGCAATCCCGTTCGCGCCATCGCTATTTCCGCCGCCAATGATGGTTGACCATGTCGACTTGCCAGGAGACTCCAGTCTCGTGATGAATGCATCACCAAACATGGCGGTGCCGGAATTAACAAATGCCCACGGTGCAAACGATATTGATCCAAACCGTGTGGAGGGTTTTGTCGGGTAGTCGTGTGAATACGTAACGCCGGTCACATAGGCATATTCGGTACCGCTAATATTTGTAACGGCTATGCCTCTACCTTCGTCATTGCCCTCTCCACCGTAGTAAGTAATGTAAATAGGGGTACGCAGGGATGTGAACCCGGCAACGAATACATCTTTTTCGCCGTGATTATTGGCAAATGCACCGACTGTAGTGGTGAGGTTAGTAGATTGCGTCCAGCCAGTCACATAATACGAACCACCAGCGGTAGAAGTAATACCGAGTCCCTGTTCGTTAGAACTGCCACCGAGGTACGAGCAGTAACTGGGAGTGGCGACCCCAATTCCAATGTTTGCGATAAATGCATCACTTGCTCCTCCACCGGGGCCCCCCAGGTTGTTCAACAGGGGTTGGTATGGACTTCCACTAATGGGGAAGAGATCTGTGGTATCTGAGTTCGTGAACCCGGTTATGTACACATTATAAGGATGGCTCTGGTCCCTGTCCAGATCGATCGATGTCCCTACATCCGTATAATTCCCTCCGATACAGGTTGAATAGGGAAGAGTCAGTGCATCAGGGGGTATTGCCGCGACAAATGCATCTGCATTGCCAAGGCATCCCGGGAACGGACAGGGTGAAGGAGCACTTATATTTTGGTTTTTCGCTGTTCCATTCGGGGTCGGGAAGTCCAGGGATGTAGTAAAACCGGTAACGAAAGCCCACCCGGTAGAATTCACGACAATGCCATTCCCGACATCCGTGTTATTACCGCCGAAATATGTTGAATATACGAGAGACAGACCATCTGCACTGACTTTGGTAACGAACACATCTGAACAGCCATTACTGGTCTGGTTAAAAGTATTACCACTTACCGGGAAATTAAGTGACTCCGTGAACCCTGTTACATACGCACATCCCGCGTTATCGACTGCAATACCATATGCTGCATCCTGGAGTTCCCCGCCAAGGTAACTCGAATAGAGAAGTGCGGGGTCAATCACAAGAGGGTACGCATGGTCATACACCCCGAAATTGAATCCGGCCCTGCCATTGCCGAGAATATTATACTGGGCCGGGACGTTGATCGTGTTTCCATTAATGACCTGGTAACAAACCGGTGCGCTCTCGGTCAGGACACCGGTGGAGGTCTGGACTTCCAGAGTACCATCCGGGCCATATGCGAGTCCGTCAATGTTGTCGTATACGATGACAATACCGGATGCGTCTGCACCGGGAGCAACGACAAATTCTCGTTTGAGAACTCCGTTTTTGCCACGGTAGGTCAGGTCAATACCTGGAAGGACATTCTTGTATTCCACTCCGCCAAAGGTTGAGAGTCCACTATGCCAGTTTGCCGGATCATTCCCTACAAAAAAACTGGCGGTACCGGGTAGCGGGTCAACACCCACGACCGTTGCAGCAGGGTTTGCCCCTGCAACCGTGGTTGAGAACACTGCCGGAGTCCCGTCATTGTCAGCGACAAGGACCACCTCTTCCTTCGTGAGGAAAATCGTGTGGCCCTCTGCCTTGACCTGGAAAAGGACTGCCGGGTCTGCCTGCCCCAGGTTCGGGATGAAACTGAGCGGCAGTTTTGAAAGATCTGCACTGACTGCAGCCGCCCCGCCTGCACTTTGTTCACTCGCACACGCCGCCCCGGAAAGGGCGAACAGGATAACGAGCATAAAAAGAATCACTTTTACTGAATCGAATCTCATGAGATCATCTCCACCGGCAACAGGCGTCGTCTGTGCCGGATACATTCAAATGCTCCACATCCCTGTACCCGAGACAAACCTTACAGGTCAACGACATAGTATAACCGAAGATGAAGTTGTCCAGTACGTGATAGGATGGTGCCACCATTGATACACTCTACCCCGGATCTGCAGGAAAGGGGTAATTTCCCTGGGGACCCTAAGAATGATAAAAAGGTCATCTTTTTATACTTATTTATATCTTTCCCCAAAAACCCCTTTTTCTTCATCCAATTATTGATCCATCCCTCTATTCAGGGATTATGATTTATCTGCTGAAGCGGTTCCCAAGTCTTTTTTTTGGGGCGCGCTAATCCATAGAGAAATGCACAGGGGATCTTTTCCCATAAAAAAGGCTTGTAAGCATCCAACACAGTCATGGTAAGAATATTCTGGATACCGGATAACATTCCCTGTACTGATACAGGATCAAAGAACCGGGAATGGGGACATATATAAAAAAGGTTTGACCTCCCTGCAGGAGATCATGCCAGGCTTCTACCGGTAATATATTTCAATATCGAGCAGACGAACCACGGTACCCCGGGTCCGGGATATCATGGCATTCCTACGGACTTCTTCCGCAGTAAACTGGACAGACAGATCATTATGTCTGAACGCCTCGTCCATTTCAGTTGGGATATACAACATCCCATCATCACCGATAATACAAAACGTCCCGCTGTCCGCAGAACTGCCAATCAACCTGATGTATCCCTTCATGACAATGAGTGAAGGGTCTGGCTGATCAGTTGCTGTTATGGTCACAAGCCTCACAGGGGTACCCCACATCGAAATCGTTGAGACATCTGCAGGATACGCAGAGAAGTTCACCCGCTGGCCCTCTTCCCTGAAGGGATCGTCCAGGTTGACGGGGAAGTACTGTTCACCATTATCTGCAATGATACCATAGAAGCCACCTTCGATGTCTTCATAATGAATGATCCCGTTCCCTTCGGTCATTTGCTCGATCACACGCCCTACCCGTACGAGTTCGAGCAAATCAACCGGTGTACCCCAGTTATGTGAGTCGTTACGGTCATACCGCTCCATAACACGGTATGTCACTTTTAAACCTTCAACCTGGAACAGCGGATCGATTTTCCCCGGAATGTAACGAGAGCCGTCATCGCTTACAATTCCGAAAAAGCCACCGTCAGCAGGCACCATGCAGATTGTCCCGTTTCCCCGGATTTCATGGTTAATGACGGCCATCGGGGTCGGCATGGTTGTCGCTATTGTTGTCGGTACTGTCGTGGGTACCGGGGTC
>JBAXTR010000172.1:0-5357 GCA_037130095.1 Methanomicrobiales archaeon | reverse complement strand
AGATGTGACATATATAAAAAAGTCGTCCTGATATGGTAATACCTTTTCTTCTCAACGGGTAAACCCGGGGAACTCCCGGGATTTTGCGCGATAAACATTTTTAACCGCGGCAGATTGGCGCACAGGAGGTAACGGTTTTGGGCCTTATGATTACTTCCGCTGACATCCTGGATTGGAACGTTTTAATCATGCGATAATCCGGGTTTTGGATTCCAGAAGATTATTTGCAGGGTCCGATAAAACCGGGTTTATTTCCACGGAACCAGACTCTGTACCACGATGCCACTTGATGATGAGATACCGGTTATCGACAATACTTCCCCATGAGTACTCTGGAAGATAAAAGCGGGAACCATGCGTCTGTATATAAACGACCCGTGGCAGGGTCTTACAATGGTCTTTTTTAAGATATACGGCGTAGCATAATTATTATAGGTAATCAGGCTCATCTTTATCCTTAAGGGTCTCAATGATGCGAAATAATGGCGATATCATTGGGAACGACGTACAAAGACTTGAAAGGGGGAAAAATTTATGGCTGAAATTATTAAAAATCCTGATGTCCCGGTTATGACCGCCGAGGAACGTGTCGTGGCTCTTGAACGAAAGATGAAGGAGATGGAAGCACTTGTCAAAGGGCTGACCGAAGAACTCCTCGATCTTAAGTCAATCGCTATGCGGCTGAATAAATTTTCAGAGGAACGGAGACAGGAACTCAAGATGATGAAGCCGGCAGCCCAGGCCGAATCCGCATCAGGGACCGTTGTAATGCAGAAAAAGGGAACCACGCCTGTGGCGGAACCCGCAGTCGAAGAGAAACGTATGGACATGATCATGCAACCCGACGGTACGATGAAGATGGAAGAGCGCCGTGGGGACAATCACTACATCGTCGCATCAGCAGGGTTTGCCAGCAAAAAGACGGGGTCTTCATCCGCACCCAAAAAAAGTAGTCTTATCGTTGCAGAGGACGATGAAAAGGAATCGTCAAAGAAATAGGCAGGAGCCCGGTCTTTGTACATCAGTGAGCTCGAGATAGATAATTTCAAGTCATTTTTCAAAAAGACAAAGATACCATTTTTTGAAGGATTTACGGTAATCTCGGGTCCGAATGGTTCCGGGAAAAGTAATATTATCGATAGTATTCTCTTTGTCCTCGCACTTTCAAGCTCACGAAGCCTTCGCGCGGAGAAACTGACCGACCTGATCAACTTAAACTCCGGTAAAAACACCGCCGAGGTATCGATCACGTTTTCTGATGGTACAAAAATCCGCCGGCGGATAAAACGGACCGGAAACGGATATTACAGCTATAATTACCTGAATGACCGGCTCTGTAAACAGACGGACATCATCGACCTCCTTGCTAAAGTTGGCATTAAACCCCACGGGTATAATGTGGTAATGCAGGGCGATATCACCCGTATCATAGAAATGAGCGACTATGAGAGGAGAAAAATTATCGATGAGATTGCAGGGGTAGCCGAATTTGATTCGAAGCGGGACCAGGCACTGGGTGAACTCGAGGTCGTAAGGGAACGTATCGAACGTGAGGAGATGCTCCTCATTGAACTGAACCAGCGACTTGTCGAACTGAAACAGGAACGGGAACAGGCACTGAAATACCAGGAGTGGCAAAACAAGCTCCGTTTTTTCGAGGGGGCCAGGCTCGCTGCGACTGTCAGGGAACGCGAAAAAGAGCTTTTGGCACTTTCCGGGCTGATCGGGGACCAGGACCTAGAAATCCAGCGAATCCAGTCAGACCGCAGCATCGAGGAAAATGAGCTGGCCTATCTCCGGGCTGATTTAAAGGATATCGATGAGCAGGTCAACCAGAAAAGCGGTGCAGATTACCTTAAACTGCTGTCAGCCCTTGAAGAGCTCAAAGGTTCGATAAAAGTAGCTGAACAGACAATTGTCCGGCTCCAGCGCGATAAGGAAGCAAATCTCGAAGCAATAACACGTAATTACCTCGATACCAAAAGGGCTGAGACGCGGATAGCGGAATGCAACGATGGGGTCCGGAACCAGAATATAGACCGGACAAACCTTG
Organism: Methanomicrobiales archaeon; assembly: GCA_037130095.1. GTDB lineage: Archaea > Halobacteriota > Methanomicrobia > Methanomicrobiales > Methanospirillaceae > CAIKOD01. The sequence continues at coordinate 3,304 of JBAXTR010000172.1, read as the reverse complement.
CCATGGAAGCGGCCACAGCACGCGCAAAGTTGGAAAAGACTGAAACTGCTATTAAAAACGAGAGCAAAGATGCCGAAGGGTCGCGTGACCAGCTATTCTCCCTGATGAAGACAATTGAAGAGAAAAGAGGGGCACGGTCAGATATCATTCACCAGCAGGACATGCTTATCGAAAAGTCCCGGATGAGAACGACCGAGAAAGAACGGCACAGCGAGCGGATAAAGGCAATAGAAACAAATATCGCAGAAAAAACATCGCTAAAGGAATCCCTTGTAACTGAATCAGGGAAAGCGGAAGAAGAACAGGAAAAGATTACCCGGGAGTTGTCTGTTATCGAGAGTGGGTCCTTCTCGAAGCGGAAGATGCTTGAAGATACAAGGGAGGAGCTGCAGACCATCGAAAAAGAAGTTGTAAGGCTGGAAGCCCAGGCACAGGCCCGGGGTGAAGCGGGAGGCAGTGTCTTAAAGACCGTTCTTGGGATGGACGGGGTTATCGGTACTGTCATGCAACTTGGCCAGACTCCTCCTGAATATGCGACTGCGCTCAATGTGGCAGCTGGTGGAAAACTGCATTACGTGGTGGTTGAAAACGATTCCGTCGCCGCCCAGGCAATCCGGTACTTAAAAGAAGAGAAGCTGGGCAGGGTAACCTTCCTTCCACTGACCCGCCTGAAAAAACAGGAGTACCCTCCAATCAGGGATGAAGGGATCGTTAACTACGCTATCAACCTGCTCACGTTTGATCTACGCTATCGTGATGCATTTGGTGTTGTTTTTGGAGGGACCGTTGTTGTCAATTCCCTTGACCGCGCACGAAAAATGATCGGTCAGCACCGTATGGTCACCCTCGATGGCGAACTCCTTGAACGCTCCGGTGCGATGACCGGTGGTTTCTTCAAGAAAAGCCTGAAAGGATTTGGTGCCGCGGTCGGTGATGAAATCGACCGGCTCCGGCTCCGGATTGGCGATCTTCGTGATGAAGCTGTAGAGTTTGAGGCTGCCATTAAAAGCAGTACCTCGGCAATTGATGAAAAACGACGCGCAAGGAGTGAACTGTCCCAGGTTATTGAGCGGAACCGGATGGCGCTTGAAGAATATTCACGCCAGATTGAAGATATCACGCTCGAACGCGACGCACTCATTTCAACACTGAATACGTTCGAGGCGGAGATGAAGGCCGGCAGCCAGGACCTGGCGGCGCTGGAGGGGACCCTTGATGCTATTACCGAAGAGATCAGCCAGCTGAACCTTGAGATGGATGTCATTAAAAAGCGGCTCGAAGGCACCCGGATACCTGCCCTTACGGAAGAACGGGACCACTGGAAGAAAGAGCTCGATGACCTCGAGAGAAGGCTCCGTGAAAAAGAGTCGGATATTACTGATCTCCAGAGGGAGCGGCTTCATTTTACCAAGCGGATGAGCGAACTGAAAGAAGAACTCGATAAGATCCAGGACCGCAATAAAGAGATTGACCAGGAGACCGCATCACTAAAACAATCAATCAACTCCGCGCAGGGTGAGATTGCAGTACTTGAAGAGAAACAAAAGCTATTTTCAGGTGAACTTGAAGGGTTGAGGGCGAAAAGAGAAGAAACGATGGCTCATTTTCTTGCGTCAGAGAAAAAAATCCTTGAATTCGACTCCTTGAATGAAAGGGCCCGGGTACAACTTTCAGCGCTGACAGAGCGGGAAAACACGCTTAAACAGGAGATCGCTGCCATTACACCCGAAGAGGGAGCTGTCACGACCGAACTGACCCTCCAGGAAATTGATGACGGCATCGCAGAAGCTGGCCATGCGATGAGGAAGATTGGCGCGGTTAACATGCTTGCCATTGAGGAATACGAAAAGGTGGAGAAGCGTGCAGAAGACCGTACCGCGCGAAAGGAGGTTTTGTCGAGGGAGCGGACAACACTCCTGGAACGTATCGAGACCTTTGGAAAGATGAAGTTTGAAGCGTTTACAAAAGCGTACCAGGCAATCGATGGAAATTTCCGGGAGATATTTGCCACGCTCACGAGCGGCAACGGCCACCTCGTTCTCGAAAATGAGGAAGACCCGTTTGCCGGTGGTCTTTCATTTGCAGTACAGCCAAGGGATAAGCAGGTGCACCTCCTGAATTCCCTTTCCGGTGGTGAGAAGTCACTTACCACCCTTGCATTCATCTTTTCGATCCAGAAATATATCCCGGCGCCATTTTATGCATTTGATGAAGTTGACATGTCTCTTGACGGCTCCAATGCGGAACGTATAGCAAAGATGATCCGCGAGAGTGCAGGGACATCCCAGTTTATCATTGTGTCACTCAGGAAACCGATGATCGAGGGGGCTGACCGCATCATGGGTGTGACTGTCCGTTCAGACAAGAGCACGCTGGTGACCGGGGTGAAGGTGAATGGCTGAAGAACCTGTTGAAATCCTTGTCCAGATGGCGGAGCGCGGGGAGATAGACCCCTGGAATGTTGATATTGTAGAGGTAACCGACCGGTTTTTATCGGAACTCGAACGGAGAAAGGAGCTGGACCTGCGTATTTCCGGGCGCACACTGTTTTATGCCGCACTATTGCTCAGGATGAAGTCTGACCATCTTGAACAGCTTGCACAGGAGGTCGATATCAGTTTTGAAAATGATGAGGCAACAGATGAAACTGATTTTGACTTTGATCTCGATGGAGAAGACAGTGGGAGACTGGGCCCGGTTGACCGGCTTGAACGTGAGATAAAGCGCAGGCTTGACAGGAAGCAGTTCCGGAGACATCCCATCACGTTATACGAACTGATCACCGAGTTGAAGAACGCGGAGAAAGAGGAGAGACGGAGACAGCGCCTCCACTCCTATGGTCCGGATGAGTATTTTGATGCCGATGATGTCGTGAGTATCGCGCATGAGGAAGGTTACCAGGAGGCGGCCACGCGTGTACTCTCGTGTTGCACAGATTCATGCCCGGGTAATGAGCGCATTGCCCTTTCAGAGCTTACGGAAAAATTAGGATGGAGCATCCCGGAAGTCTACATTCCCCTTCTCTTCCTCATGTTCGAGGGAGATATCCTGATGGAACAGGAAGAATTTCTTGGCGACCTCTATATTACACCACTTGCGCGTGCCGGAGAATAACCCCGTTACATGAGTTTTAACCAGGCAGGATCCCGCATATTTTTCTATTCGATATACCGCAATATTTGTGCTATTTTTGGAATATACCGGTCATAGTACGAGATCTAATCCTGATACTCTGATCATGATTTTTCTTCCGCGCAACAATGTTCATATAGAACAAAAAACAACTTTATTTCCCGCACGAATG
>JBAXTR010000171.1:0-5387 GCA_037130095.1 Methanomicrobiales archaeon | reverse complement strand
GACAGGGTCTCATCCTCAACACCTCTCTCGTAGGTCCGGATCCGGATCGTGTCAGGTCCCTTCTTTTCAACGAAATTTACATTCGCCCCTGAGGGGAAGGTCTTGTGGTAACGGATGCCCGGTGATACGGCAGTAATATCAACGGCATCCACCGACGGGACAAAAATTACCGCATGTGGTACTCCTGTGTTTACTGCATACACTTCAAAATCCCCGATTTTTTCATCATAGTCCCGGGATCCCGTCGCAGGTATCTCTTTCCTGTCAAATTTCGGCTCAGGCATGAGGACTTTTACCATGAATTCCTCATCAGAGAAGTTCATTTCAACAGGCATCGGGCCTGCCATTGTTTCGATAACACCTTTTGTACCGATCAGGGAACGATCATACGCATATTTCGCGAAACAACGGACACCATTGCCGCACATTTCCGCTTCACTCTGGTCCGGCTGGAACAGGCGCATCCGCAGTTCCCCGGCAACTGGTGCCTTCGAAAGGTAAAGCACACCATCTGCCCCGATCCCAAAATGGCGGTCACAGAACGATGCCGCAAACTCTCCCTTCATCGTGTCGGGAATGACCACGCCTTCATATTCATCGATCAGGATAAAATCATTGCCATTACCGTGTAATTTTGTAAAATCTATCTCCACCTATGCACCTCTCTCTCCCAGGTTCAGGCTGTACCCCATTTTTTAAGCGCCTGCTCCAGTTCAAAGTGATCCTTTGCATATTCCCGGGCGGGTATTCCGGCCATAAACGCATCAACTGCCTGCCGCATGGCACGGGCACCTGCTGCTGTCCCTTCCGGGTGCCCGTGGATACCCCCTCCTGCCTGGAGGATAATGTCGGTCCCGAGCGTTGAGAGCTCCTTTTCTACCTTGCCGGGGTGTAAACCCCCGCTTGAAACCGGGAACGTGGGTTTCATCCCGAATGCCTGTTCAGTCAGGACCCGGTTGTCACCTATGACTTCTTCCGCTGCGTGGGCCATCTTTCCGCTGACAGTACCCGTGTGGAGCTGGTCCCCGCCAAGCATCCGCACCAGCCGTGCAAGGGGCCTCATGGCGATACCATGTTCCGGGTTCCTTGTCATTGCCGCATGCATCGTCCGGTGGACATGGATCGGTACACTAATCCCTGGTGCCTCACCAAGTGCCTGTAGTGCTCCAAACCCTGCGGTAATCACGTCAATCATGACCATGTTTGCCCCGAGTTCAATGGCATGTTCAGCACGTTCGACGATCTGGTCCCCCCGGGTGGTAATATTGACCGCGTAGAGGACCTGGTGACCAGTCTCATCCTTTGCCTCCTCAAGTTTCGCCATTACCTTCGGCAGCCGTTCTTCAATCGGGCAGAATTTCTGGTCCGTAAGGGTCTCATCGTCCTTAATGAGGTCTATCCCGCCGATTGCAGCCTGGTAGGCAACAGCGGCCGTATCATCCGGTGTAAGCCCCACTTTCGGTTTGATTATCGTGCCCACATGCGGCCGCTTTGTTGTCCCCACCATCCTGCGGATACCCGGGATACCGTACTTCGGACCCCTGAAGGGAACAAGGCTGTCGGGAAGTGAGAAATCAAGCAGCCTCACGACTTCCAGCCTCGACAACCCGAACAGGTTTCCTGCAACGACCGACAGGTACTGAGGGATGTTCCCTGGCTCAAAGACATCCACAGGGTAACTGATACGGGCTATGAACCCATTCCCTGAGGGTTTTACGTCAAGAACTGCCCCGTCAAGGTATTTCACATACTCCATCCGGGTTGTTACACCGGTCCAGGTTCCGGTGGTCTCTTCGTCGGCAAGGGCCTGGGCTGCCTCTTCGGGGGTGGTGTCTCCCCTGGGCCTGAAATAGTACGATGCAATGACTTCTGACATGCTTATTAACTCCTAATCATGGTGATCAATATCAAATTCCTTCCCGAATTCGGATATATCCCAGCCGAGGTAATCCCTGATAATAATATAGGCCATCTGGGGGGGGATAGCCCCGGATTCCGTGATAATCAGGTCGACGTACTCCGCCGGGGTAACGTCGAACACGGGGTTCCTCACGGTAACATACGGGAGGCTCTTCGCAATCTCGTCCGGGAGCACTTCATCTGCCGGACGTTCTTCGATCTCGATCATTTCTCCGAGGATCGTCCTTGGCGCAAATTTGTAGGTCTCTGCGGCAACAACGAAGTTTGTCCGTGCTTCATGGGCCGCAAGCGCAATCTGGGAGGTCCCGATCTTGTTGACGACAGCACCATTCACGGTAACCGCGTCTGCACCGGTTATCACCAGGTCTATGTCATTGATAAACGACCTGACCGCGGAATCAACAATAAAATTCGTTTTTATACCAGCTTCGTTGAGCACGCGGATGGTAAGGAGGCCCTGGTTCCTCGGCCTCACTTCGGTTGCAAAAACGGTGAAGTCTTTCCCTGCTTTCCTGGCTTCGATAAGGCAGGCGAGTGCGGCCTCGGAGTTACAATGGGTAAGGATGACGTCCCCGTCCCTGATATGACGGGCCCCGATTTTCCCGATGCGTTCTACCGCGTGTTTCGAGGACTGGACAAATTCCCGGGCTTTCGCGCCGATCGCCATTTTTGCTTCGGGCACATTCGTCGCGTGTGAAAGGGAGGCCATGACAATATTCACGGCATTCGGGAGAGAGACCGCCGTTGGCCTTGTCCCTTCAATAAGGTCCGCTGCCCTTTTCATTTCAGCGAGAAACGTAGTTAAATCGGTGACTTCCAGCGATTCTGCATATTCGGACAGGGCGAGCGCGGCCGCCCGGGCAATCCGGCCTGCCCCCCTGATCTCCATACTCTTTATTTTGTCTGCGGTATCAGTAAGGACCATCCAGCTTCATTCATTCAAGGATAAATAACTAGAAAGAGTTTATGGGGAGTGATTTCCAACGTCAGTCGCTGTAGTCTTTGATAGTGCCGGCACCCTGCTCCATACCTACCGGGTGGCCAAAGATGTGCTTAACAACCAGCTGTTGCCCGGTATCGAGACCACCATGCTCACGTTCAGCTCACCTGAACGGGTCCTCGTCGTTATGCACCTCCACTCAAGGGAGGTAATGGACACACCACCGGAAAAACTGCTGTCCGAGTTCCTCGTTGAAAGCAATATCGGGTTTGGCATCAGCTGCACGAGAAAGGTCGTTGCAGCCGAGGAAGTCGGGGACACGCTGTACAATGACCGAAATGCAATGGTCGGGGACCTCCAGCAGTGTATCCGTGATGTGTGGAGAAATTGCAGCAGGGAGGCAGTTGTGACCATGAACAGCGGGGTCATCCTCAACATGGCGTTACGCGGCATCGAATTTACCATTACTACCGGGGGCCGGCCCTTTGAGGGGGCCAAGGAAGCCATCACCACCCTGCACCGGATGGGGGTACCTACGTATATCGCGTCCGGTGACCGGGTTGCCAAGCTCGAACGGATGGCGGACTACCTTGGAATTCCGCGTGACCGGGTATACGGGGTGGCAACACCTTCCATGAAGGCGCAGATCGTATCAGACCTCCAGTGTGAATTCGACCAGGTCGTGATGGTCGGTGACAGCATCAATGACCTGTGTGCCATGAAGAAGGCAGATATCGCAATCCTTACCGAGGAGCAGGCAGGAGGAAAACCCGACGAATTATACAGGACAGCAGGGCACGTCGTGAAAAACGTGAGTGAAGTGGTCGAGATCGTAAGAAAACTCCAGGGTTCCTGATACCGGTATATCTGTATATAAAAAGTAATATGCCCGTACGTTACATGATCTACAAGAGGTGAAGAATGGCCCCACTGATCACCGTTGAAAATCTGTGCATGGATTTTGACGGAAAACGAGTCCTCGATACAATTTCTTTTGAACTTTCAGAGGGAGAAATCCTTGGAATTATCGGCAGGAGCGGCGCAGGAAAAACAGTTCTGATGCAACTCATGCGAGGGGTGGAGATACCACCGACGAGCGGAAAGATCATCTACCACGTTGCGGCCTGTGAAGGCTGTGATTACCTGGATGTCCCGAGCAAAAATGGCCAGGCATGCCCCAAATGTGGCGGGTCTCTCAGGTCGATCGATGTTGATTTCTGGAATGAGGCCAGTTCCGCAATGAAACGCCGTATTATGAACCGTACGGCAATCATGTTCCAGAGGACGTTTGCACTCTACGGGGACGACAGGGTCATAGAAAACGTCCTTCATGCACTCGATGATATCAATTACCCGGTCGATAAATCCATTAACCGTGCAGCGGACCTCCTGGACCAGGTCCGGCTCTCACACCGGATGATGCATATCGCCCGTGACCTGTCCGGTGGTGAAAAGCAGCGGGTAGTACTTGCCCGCCAGCTGGCAAAAGAGCCGTTCGTCCTTTTTGCAGATGAACCGACCGGAACGCTCGACCCGGGCACCGCGAAAGTGGTCCACGCGATGCTTCTCGAGGCGGCAAGGAAAGAGGACATGGGAATGGTTGTTACCTCCCATTTCTCGCAGGTAATCGAGGACGTAGCTGACAGGGCCCTCCTGCTCGTGGATGGTAAAGTGACTGCCCTTGGCACTCCTGCCGAGGTCATCGGGCAGTTCATGAAGGACTACCATGATGTGGAGGAATTCGAGGCTGCAGAGATAGGGGAACAGATCCTCTCTGCCAGGGATGTCATCAAGCGGTACATCTCTGTTGACCGCGGGGTAGTAAAGGCAGTGAACGGGGTGTCATTCGATGTCTTTACCAAGGAGATATTCGGTATAATCGGTAAGAGCGGCGCTGGAAAGACCACGCTGTCACGGATCATATCCGGAATCATCGAACCTACATCCGGTGAGATGAACATCCGGATCGGGGATGAATGGATCGATATGACAAAACCCGGTATTGAGTACCGGGGCAGGGCCAAGGGTTATATCGGGCTCCTTCACCAGGAATATGACCTGTTCCCGCACCGCACGGTACTTGATAACCTGACCGATGCAATCGGTCTTGAGTTCCCCAAAGAGCTTGCAATAAGGAAAGCGGTCATTACTCTTCGAATGGCAGGCTTTTCCGAGGAAAAAAGTAAAGAGATTCTCGACCGGTACCCTTCGCAGCTTTCAGAAGGGGAACGTCACCGCGTGGCACTCGCCCAGGTGCTGATTCGTGAGCCCAGACTTGTCGTGCTGGACGAACCTACCGGGACGATGGACCCGATCACAAAACTCGATGTAAAACATTCAATCCTGCACTCAAGGGACGAGATGGAGGAGACATTCATCGTCGTTTCCCATGACATGGAGTTTGTCAGGGAAGTCTGCGACAGGCTGGCATTGATGCGGGGCGGGAAGATTGTTTCAATCGGGAAAACCGCCGAAGTACTTGCAACCCTCACGGAAGAAGAACGGGAAGTTATGAGTAAACCGGCAG
>JBAXTR010000170.1:0-5422 GCA_037130095.1 Methanomicrobiales archaeon | reverse complement strand
CTCGCAGCGCATGTTGGCTGCTCCATGAATGGTGCTTTATTATATGGATCAGAACTGGTGATAACTCTTTCTGTTTCCCGGGAGGTCAAATACGGGGGGATCTGAACTGCAATGAATGCTTTTTAGGGGAATTTTATCCTCCAATTTAGAATCCATAACATATACGGCTGAAAAACATAATTATGGGAGATACCCTTCAGATGGCCCGTTTCACCCTGGTAATACCACTGTTGATCAGGGCTGCAGTTACCAGGGGAAGCGCTATCGTTGCATCGCAGAAACACTGGACTCTTGGGGTATGAACAGACTCTTTTCCCCAGCTGATGGCCTCTTCAAATGTACATCCCGACAACCCGCCCCAGTGGGGGGCATCCGTAGTATACTGGATGGCATAGGCATGACCTTCCTGCCGGTTCTCGTAAATTGATGCGATTACCTGGGTCTGCTGGATGAAGTTTTTCGGGACGCCACCACCAATATAGATTACCCCGGTCTTTTCCGAACCCTCGACAATCTTCGCGATTTCGTCAACATCCGCGATCTGGTCAACCTCCACCTGGACGCCCTGTCTCCTTGCCATAAGGAGCCCGATGCCGATCGAAGAATCAGAGATCGCGGGAATAAATACCGGGACGGATTCCCGTACTGAACTGCCGATCAGGGATGTGCCTTCCGGTTCTATCCTGAGCAGGTATTCCCCGTACATCCGGATAAACTCGGCCGAAGACCCGTTAAATGGAGCAATTTTGCCTGCAAAATCTGCAATCTGGCGGTCTACATTCCTGAATTGCTCCTCGTATGCAAAGACATCATATATCCTGTCAATTCCCTTGGAAAACAGGTCCCCATCATCAACATGATGATGGCCCATGTAATGCCGCACACCGAGATGTTCGCAAGCGTCGTGGAAAATATTGGCCCCTGTCGAAACGATTGCGTCCACATAGTGGCGTTCAACCAGTTCAATAAGGCATTTCTGCATACCCCCGGGGATCATGGCGCCGGAAAGTCCGAGCAGAATTGTGCAGTCCGGGTCCTTAATCATGTCAGACCAGACCTTAACTGACTCCCCCAGTTTCCTGCCCTGGAACCCGGTATTACTCATCCCTTCAAGGAGAAGGGTGATATCCCCCACTGGATCAACAGGGCTTGTCGGTTTCATCGCCATTGTCTGAAAAATCTATAGGTGGGATTTGATATAATGATTGTCAAATCAGGAATTCAAAGAAATATGGGTATTTTCTAATTTGTGTAAGCTCTCGTTTATGGTTTAAACATCATGGGAGACTCCGGAAAAGAGGCTAAGGTTACAATATTTCCCAAAGGATATATCCTGATATTTAATCACAGAAAAAATGAAGAAAATGAGGATTGCAGTTGATCGGGTTACAATGCACCGATCAATGAATTCCTCGTAACCATGCCGGCGAGGTTATTATCATTAACAACGGGAATTGCACTGATATTCTTCTGGACCATCATGTCGATGACCCCTGTAATTTTTTTATCGCCGGTAACGGTGATCACCGGGGACGTCATAATATCCTTCACGAGGAGGTTCCGGATACGGTGGTCCTGGTGACGGTCCTCGACCATCTTTCGGAAGTTTCTCATCGCTGTAGCCACGTCAGTTTCTGTTACAATGCCAAGGATATTGTTATTTTCAGTCACCACGAACCGGTGAATGTTGTCATCGAGCATCCTGCGCCGCATGTGGACAACACGCTCCTCAGCATCGATAGTACAGGCAGGCTCCATCATTTCCTTCACACAGCCTTCGGGCCGGTATGCTTTCAGCAGGTCCTGGGCACTAACCTGACCAATCAGCCGGTGATCTCCATCATAGACCACAACAAGCTTGTAATGCTGGAGAAGCGGCACCAGTATTTCAAGGTCCTGATCAGGATACACGGTCGTAAAATCTTCTTCCATCGAATTTGATACGTGGATTGAAGAGGGAGAAAGTCCTGAGTTCTTCTTGCTGCCGAGAGTCTCCGCGATTGTCCTTCTTGAAATGGTCCCAACCACTGAACCGTTATTCACCACGATGAGTGGGTCAACCGCTTCAGTGAGCATTTTGTCAAGGGCTTCTGTGATGGCTGCTGATTTCGCAATCGTCACAGGCTTTGACATGATGTCCCGGATAAGTAATTCGTCGCTCATTTTGCCACTTCCTTTATGATATCATCTCTTTTAAGGATTCCTTTGATTTCATCTCTTTCGACCACAACGAGGCTGCTTACATGCTTGTCACGCATAAGCAGGACAGCCTCGCCGACCCGGGCTTCCGGGCCAATCGTTACCACCGGCCGGGCCATCACATCTTCAGCGACCGCTGAAACGGATATGACATCCCGGAAATATTTTCTCCCTGCTGATTCCTCCTTCCTGAGTCTTAAAATATCCTTTTCAGGCATGTCTCCACTTTTGTTATCTGTCGACTTGTAGAATGCCAGGTTACTTTCAGTGATGATCCCTGCAAGGGTGCCATCATTGTTGACAACCACGAGCTTGTCATCCCTTTCGATCATCAGGTTTACAATATGGTCAAGCGAGTGGTACCTGCTCACAGTGATTGCGTCTTCCATCAGATCACCTACGTCAAGCGGCAGGTTTCCAAGGTATGTTGACCTGAAAAGGTCTGATTTCGTCACAATTCCCACAATTATGTCGTCCTGAATGACTGGCAGGCCGCTGATATCGTACGTTATCATCAGGCTGGCGATTCCCTTTACCGCCTCATCGGGCTTTACCGAGAAGGGGTCTGGAGTCATCAGCAGTTCCACTGGCACGAGGTCAATCGGCCTCCGCCTCCAGACGGGTTCGGTATGCCGCAGCCGGTAACCGATATCCTTCTTGGTGAGGATCCCGATCAGGCCCTGCTCCTTTACAACCGGCAGGCGGGATAACTTGTGTTTTAACATCAGGTTTCTTGCGTGTGCAATATTCTCTGACGGGCCGACAACAAAAACCGGGCTTGTCATAATATCAGATGCGATCATCCGGGTCTCCCCCGTGCAAATGCTTTCACAAGGTCAAATTCAGTTACAAGGCCGATCAGTCTTGCATCTTCTATTACCGGCAATGCCCCGACATTCCGCTCAAACATTTCACGGGCCGCATCGTTCACGTTCCTTTCCGGGACCGTTGTAAAAAGCTGGCCTGAAATAAGGTTTCTTACAGGCAGCGACATCACCTCTTTTACATCACCGGTCTGCATACCCGAAAACACCTTTTTATCACCAATATACCGTACAATATCGGTCGTTGTGACAATGCCATACAGCACGTCATCAGTTACAACCGGAAGCCTGCGGTAACGGTGCCTTGTCATATCCCTGGTAACAGCTCCAATCGGCGCATCCGGCGAAGTGACCCGTAATGCGGTGCTCATAATGTCCTCCACGCAGAGGTCTGTTGTTTCATGAGCGAGTGTCTTCATCACATCCCGTTCTGTTACAATCCCTTCCATCGTGTCATTGTTACCGACGATTGGTATCCCTCCAACCATGTTACTGATAATAATATCCACAGCCTGGGCAATCGTTGACGACTCGGGGAGCGTTGTCATTTTCGGGGTCATAATTGTCCGGACACTCTCGTTAATGGCGGCAAGGAGGTTGCCATCATGCTTGACCTTGACCAGGTTATATTTGTCCCCACCCCCGAGAAAATTAATAATATCACCTGATGTAACAATCCCGCGGAGTTTCCGGCTCCCTGCATCAATTACCGGTAGCCGCCGGAAACCACACCGGGTCATTGTTTCAACTGCAGCGATGATGCTCATACTTGGCTGGACAGATACAACATCCCTTGTTGCGATCGCCATTATTTCCCCATCGTGCGATGCGATATGGGACTTGAACTCTACCGGGCCCCGGTCCAGATTCCCAGGTGTTCTGACAGATTTACCGGCTGGTTTTATTGAACGATCATTGTGCATAGTTACACTACCCTAATCCATTATTTTCGTCAATTTTCTTATGCGGAATTTATCGGTATTTTCGGTGCGTTATGCCAGCACCAGTGCCTTCATGACATCGTGGCGGTCAAGTATCCCCACAACACGGCCAACTTCAAGGACCGGAACACGGCTGATATCGTACCGGACCATGAGTGCGGCTGCTGACTGAACCGGCTCTTCAGGTGAGACAGAAATGACTGTTTTTGTCATAATGGTCTCGATCGGTGTTGACGTATTATTTTCGAGTACACTACGGACTCTCCCTGCCTTGAGGAGATCTCTCCTTGAGATTATCCCAAGGCATTTGTTCTTTTTTATCACGGGGAATGCGGAAAAACCACTCTCTATGATAAGGTTATAGACCTTCTGGACAGGATCCTCCGGTGCACAGGAAATTACTTTCTTCGTCATGTAATCCCCCGCAAATCCCTTGAGCTCGTGCCGCGTAATGATAATCGGGAACAGATCAGAGATAATAACTCCCCCGATAATAACCCGCTTTTCATCGATCACTGCAGCACTGTCAGTCCGGAATTCCCGAATTGTCCGTACCGCCTGCTCAATGGGTGTATTTTCCAAAACGGCTGCGGGTTCTTTCATATAACCCTCAACCGTCACATTCGATTTTGTTGACCTGATTTGCAGCACATCAGAAATATCGATGTACCCGAGGAGTTTTTTTTTCCCGTCATGGATGTAAATCTCACGAAAGGAATCATCCCTGAGGATCTGTCGGGCCTTTGTAACCGTATCATCCCTTTTGAGAAGCGGCACCTCGACCATGAAGTCTGCAACCATTTTCATTAAAGGAATTCCTCCTCCCGGCACGATGAACAGAGCATTACATTATCGATCCGTTTCAAATCATCCGACATCTGCCCGCACCGGTTACACATTCCCATTTCAATTTCTTCTACCCGGTTTACCTCAATCAGGTCTGCCATCAGCTCATTAATCTCAGTGGATACCGTGAGAAGATCCCGCACCGTCACAATACCAATTACCGCGTTATCGTCATCGACAACCGGTAACCTCCTTACCCGGTGCTTGATCATCATATGGGCTGCATCTCCGACAGTCTTACCTGCCGATACCGTAATCAGCGGAGTGCTCATAATCTCCCCGACCTTTACGGTACCGGGTCTCTTGTCCTTCGCCACGACCTTGCAGTTAATATCCTCCTCGGTGACTATGCCAATCGGCAGGTTATTTTTGAGAACAATGCAACTGCCCACTTCGTCCCTGCACATTGAGGCTGCAGCTTCCGCTACAGTCGATTCGTACCCGATTGTTGTCGGATTGCTCTGCATGATCTCGTTAATCGGAATACGGGTCTCGAAATGGATCTGGTCTTTTTCATTCTTCAAGAGTTCACCTCCATATGATGCTACAGTTTACCATTACTGCAAGACTCCGATATAAAGAAATTGGTGTATATATACTTCCCTGAAGGGA